>JASBTH010000224.1 GCA_030148525.1 Saprospiraceae bacterium
TGCCCTCCTGGCCACTGCGTTTTCCACAAAATGAGTGTGGAATTAACAAAAGAAAAAGAAGCAAAAAGAAAAATTATACATGATGATGATAGTAATATGTATAACTAGCTTCCTTTTACAATACTAAAGGTCTCTGCAGTCACTTGGTTTCGACGCTCCACGCCCGACGCCCGACGCTCTAAGCAATAAAGCGCGAAGTACCTGACTTGAGCACATCAAAAGTAGCCAGGAGCAGGATAAATCTCTCAAGTCACATTAGTCCCTGTAGTCACCTCAGTCGCGATCCAGCCTACCTTTCGCCCTATTGGGCTTCATCGGCCGGAGAAGGATCGCGCACCTTGCCCGGCCGATAGGTCGCCTGCGCGCGTGCTTCCACCTCTTCGCGGTAGTAGGCTGCATCCTTGAACTGGCGATCGGCGTAGCGTTGGGCCTGGTCGTCAAAGTGGGGCGAGTCGGGATCACCGCTTTGACCGCCGGCCAGCATCGTTTTGGCTTTTACCTTGTCGCCGAATTCCACGACGGCTACAAAACTATTACCGGCCACCCCGTAGATACGCTTGGTATCCTCCCCGCGACGGGCTCCGAAGGAGGCCAGGGCTCCGTAGCGGCCGGAGGCCATACCAACCGGGATGCTGGGCTTACTGTCGTCGAACTGCTGATCGATGGACCCGTCGAGGCGCTGGTAGCGGTTTACTTCGCCCCAGGGTACTTCCGTGCTGCCAAAGTCTTCGGTGAGATTGGCCAGCGCTTCGTCGAGTTGATCGAGGCGTTCCTGCATGGGGGCATCGGTTCGCATGTATTCAATGCGATCGACGTAGGAATCTTTGCTGGGAACGAGGCCGGAACGGTAATAGGTATTGATGTAATAGAAGGCAATCGTCATGGCCATGGATTCTTTAGATACTGTATAGTCCCAATCGTTGAGCAGTTCCATGGCCTGTTTTACCCGCTGGGGCTGATCGGGCCTGGTAGTATAGGCATCTTTCAGACCGGAAACGGCCACATCCATGGCAGGGAGGTAGGGGTCGTACGCCAGATCCAAAAGTCCATCGAGGGTCAGGTTGTTGGCATCTTCGAGCAGATCAATGGCGTGGATGCCCCGGAAGTTTTCCGGGTAATTGGCCATGTAGTACGGGTAATTGCTGCGCTTCGGACTATTTTCAGCAGCTGAAGTGTAGGGGGTTGAATTACAGTTTTGGATCCAGCCATTGTCGGGATTGACCACTAAGATATTTTCATCGACCGTGTGCAGCCCCTGCCAATCAGTGGCGGGGTTGCTGCCGTCGACCGGTTGGGAGTAATCAAAACTGGTATCTCGCTTGGGGATAAAGTTGCCATGGTAATAGGCAATAGTTCCATCCGCATCGGCATATACGGTATTGTTGGAGGAGTTGCGGCGGATATTCATCATCTCTTTAAACTCCTGGTGATCGGTGGTCTTGGTGCGGGTATAAGACTGAATGAGGGCATTCACCGGGTCCCACATGATCCGGGTAGCTACCCACTTATCCTCGTTGGCGTGGGTGATGGGGCCATGGTGGGTGCGGTAGATGGTAAAGGAGCGTTCCTGTGGACCGTCGGGCGTGGAGTAGGAGAGGGTAACTTCCGTACTGTCCACCGCGCGTTGCTCTTCACCGAATACGTATTTTTTACCACCGTCAGGGCCGGTCATAATGGTCTCTTCAAATTCATCGATGATATCGGTACCGGTAGAGGTGTGCATCCAGCCGTTGTGCTCATTAAAGCCCTGGTAGATGAAAAACTGCCCCCAGGTAACTGCTCCGTATGCATTGAGGCCTTCCTCGCTGACCATGTGTACCTCGCCACGGAAGAAGAAAGAGGTGTGCGGATTGATGAGCAGCATGGCATTTCCGGAGGCTGTTTTTTCGCCGGCGATGGCAAAGCCGTTGGACCCACGGGGCTCATCATCGGAGAGTCGCAGCAACCCATCGTAGACGGAGCTCATTCTTTTGGCGGAAGCCTGATCATAAAATGACCGGATGCGGCGCGTGGATACCCGTTCGATATCACCACCGATAGAGCCTTCGCTGAAATACATGGGCATCCAGGGTTCGAAGTGGGTGAGCAGCTTGGGCTCCACCTCCGGATGGGTTTTCAGGTAGTAGTTGATGCCATCGGCAAAAGCCACACACAATTCCTGCAGCCATTCTGGAGCCTCTTGATAGGCAGCCATAGCCTCTTCGCGCGTCATGTAGAGGCGGGCACGCAAGTCGCTGTATAGCGCTTCCTCGCCTTCAACTTCGGCCAGTCGGCCAATCGCCCAGGTATAATTTCGCTCGACGCGCGGGAAATCATCTTCACACTGAGCGTACAGCATTCCGAACACGGCATCGGCATCGGTCTTGCCGTAAATATGGGGAACCCCGAAATCATCGCGGATGATCTCGGTGCGGTCGGCCCGGTAGTCCATGCGTTCATCTTCGGAAAGGGTGGAGACATCGACGGTATCCACAGATTCGGTACGGCAGCTGGCCACGAGGACCACCGCCATTAATAGGAGGGTAATTCGGTTCATAGTTTTGTTGTTAGGTGCCCTGAAAGTCCGACATTTTTTTAAGAAAGTGCAGGATTTTTCAACCTTTTATACCTTGTATCGTTAGGTGTTTGTGTATTGCATAACACTATTAGGTAAAATGGATATAAAACGCACTAAAAAACGACCGTGGGCAAAGTGGACTATTGGCAGCCTGGTGCTACTGGGACTTGCTGCCATTGGCTATCTGGTAAGTACGAGTTCGTATGCCTCCAGCGTAACAGTGGATCGCCAGCGGGTATCTATTACCCCGGTGGTGGAGGCCCCTTTTTACGAGTACATCAATGTAACCGGTCAATTTCAGCCCCGGACCAGTTTCTTGCTGGACGTAAAAGTTCCCGGAACGGTAGAGCAGATCCTGGCCGACGAGCCCACGGGTAACCTCGATTCAGAGAACAGTGCGATCGTCATGAATAAGTTGAAATACCTGCACGGACGTGGTTCGACGATCGTCATGGTCACCCACTCCAGAAAAGATGCCGAAGAAGCCCAGCGGATCGTTGAGTTATTCGATGGCAAAACCTTAATATCAGAACAGTCCTTTTTGCAAAAACAATAGGGGTTCCTCAAAAAACGAAGAATTATGGCTACTAAAGCACTCGTAGCAGCGACTACCAAATCACTTGTCTTGTCCATTTTGTCATACGGGACCAACTACGGATACCAGATCATCAAGGAAGTGGAGCGCCTTTCGGAAGGTGAACTCAGTTGGACCGATGCCATGTTATATCCCGTGCTCAGCCGGATGGAAAAGGAGCAACTTATCCAGTCCCAATGGGTGAAAACGGAAAGCGGACGCAAACGGAAATACTACGAAATCACAAAAACCGGTGAAGAACGCCTTGAAAGAGAGCGCCAGCAATGGCTTCGGGTCAATCGCGTCTTTGCCAAGCTTTGGGGGATGTCGGATGCGCCGTATGTACCTGAACAGGTTTGAGGTATGAGGTATGAGGTTTGAGGTTTACCTTAAATCGGAGGTCGGAAGTCGGAGGTCGGAAGTAAAGCTGAAGATTGAAATAATAAACATGAAAACCTCCTATACCCGATGCTCGAATCTCCCTCTGCCCCAACATTGAAGTGGACCGCGAGTGCTCAATTTTCCGGAGACGGGAGAGGGACCAAGGGTGAGGGTACGAGGGAATTGGAGGTCGGAAGCGTGTTCAAGGTTCAGGAATGTATAATTTTTAATTATTAGTCTATGACCTAATTAAAAATTAATAATTAAAAACTCAGAATTAATAATGCCATTTAATATAGACCAAGCCATTGCGGATTGGCCTAAAAGCCTACGTGCCTACCGCTCGTTTGAGCCGGGTTTTATCGATGAATTGCAGAGTAATCTGGAAGATCGGTACGATGAATACCTCATCAAGGGGTTAGCCCCGGAACAGGCTTTTGCGGAAGCTACCCAAAAGGTGATGCCCAATCCGGGAGAGACATCCCGGACTATGGCCCGGGTGAACAATCCGTATCCATGGTACTCGGTACGGCGAAATAGCTTTTTATTTCTGCTGCCAAATTATATGAAGGTGGCCTTACGAAATCTGCGGCGAAGGCGATTTTACAATCTGATCAATTACGTTTGTCTGACCATTGGCATTCTGACCACCGCTCTGGCAGCACTCTACCTGCGTTACGAGACCAGTTTTGATACTATGGTTCCCGACAGCGAGCAAAAATACCGCCTGGGACGTACTTTTCGCTCGCAGGATTACAGCGTCATGAGTTTTGACGGGTATTTCGGAGCAACTCCGGAGCAGCAAATGCGGCAATTGAATGGGTTCAAAAACATTAAGGGCGTAGTCCAGGCCTGCCAGTTCTACACCTTTTGGGAACCCCGCATCATTCGGGTACAGAATAAAGAGTTGACTACAGAAAACATCCTGGAAACCAATACGCCGGGGGCCTTTTTTGACTTTTTCGGCTGGCGATTTATCCATGGTTCGGTTGATGGCTTTCGCCAAAACCTGTATTCGGCGGTCCTGACTGAAACCCAGGCGGAGCGTTTCTTTGGTGCCGATTGGCGCCATCAAAACCTGACCAAATACGAAGTCTTCAAGAACGAACTAGAGAAAATTCCGGATGCGTGTTTTTAATACCGTGAACGGAAAGAAATGAACCACTCAGGCACTTAGGGCACTGAGAATTTCGGATTTCGAATGTTGGATTTAACCTCATCGCAATGGCGAATAGCCGAAGCCACCGGACTTTGGGGCCCGGCAACGAATCAATTCAAAATTCAAAATCAAAAATTCAAAATTAAACCTGGCGAATAGCCGAGACCAACGAACTTCCGGGATCTCAATCGAATAATTCAAAATTCAAAATCAAAAATTCAAAATTATTTCAATACCCAATATCAAAACAAATATGCACGCTCTAAGTAGCGATCAGTGATATCGATCTTGACCGCGAGGATATGGGCTTTACGAACTGGCCAGGGATACTTACCTTTGGCGAAAATCGAACAGCATGTCGATCATCTACGTATTTGACCTGGCCGGAACCTTTGTCTTTGCGATCAGTGGAATCCTCACGGCTACGCGTAACCGGCTCGACTGGTTTGGCGGGCTGGTTATTGCGCTGGTAACGGCCGTGGGCGGCGGTACCCTGCGCGACATGATGATCGGCAGTACCCCGGTGGGCTGGATGCAGGATGGAAACTACCTCATCGTTATCCTGGCGGGATCCCTGGTGGCTTACTTTTTCCGGGGGGCGGTGCGAAGGTTACGTCGCACCATGTTCCTGTTTGACTCGATCGGGATTGGCCTGTTCACCATCCTGGGATTGACCAAGACCTTAGAGGCCGGATTATCGATACCCGTGGCGGTATTAATGGGAGTGGTGTCGGCTGTCTTTGGCGGGGTGGTGCGGGATACTTTATGTAATACGGTACCTTTGATCTTTCGCAAAGAGATCTACGCCACCGCTTGCCTGGCCGGTGGTACCCTCTACGTCAGTCTGACCTACTTCGGAGTGGTGGAAAATGTGGCCATCGTGAGTACGGTGGTATTCATCATACTTTTACGGATATTTGCAGTGCGGTTTCATTGGAGCTTGCCGGCGCTGGATGGATCACGTGCCACGGCAGACGATGTGGTTAGTTGATAATTTTTAGTGTTTAATTTTTAATTTGAATGCTTTCCATTAAAAACTAAAAATTAATAATTAAAAATTACAAAAAGTACCAATGGATTTCTCCCGGGAATTACTCTTCTTCTTTAGTGCACTGGGTGTATTTAACGCCACCCTGCTCACCTTGTACTTCCTGTTTGGCGGAAGCCGTCGCCGCTTTACCAACCTTTACCTGGGGCTGCTGATGCTGGCATTGAGCATTCGCATTGGCAAATCCGTATTTCTCTTTTTCAACCGCTCCCTGAGCGAAGGATACATTCACCTGGGCCTGATGGGGTGCCTGGCCATTGGTCCGCTGGTCTGGTATTTTTTGCAATCCCAGGTGGCGGGTAGTGACCGTTTCCGGCCCACCTTGCTTATACATTTGTTGCCGGTCATCGGGCTCGGCTTGTTCGCGGAGTTGGGTATTTCCTACCGGATGGACCGGGCGCTTTGGCAGGATATTATCTGGGGCATTTATTTGCAGTGGGGAGTGTACGCTGCAATGAGTCTGGTCGTTACCTGGGTCCGTTTTTTGCGAAAGCAAAACCTGAAAGATCCACGCTGGCCCCTGAGTGTAGTCACTGGTGTTTTCTTAGTCTGGCTGGCTTACGTAACCAGTAGCTGGACCTCCTACATTGTAGGTGCGCTGCTGTTTACCTTCGTGGTGTATATGCTCATCTGGATCTTGGTCGTTGAGGTCTTCCGGCCGGCGGCAGAGCGCCGGCGCCGGCGCAAGAAACCTAAATTACCCAAAGCGGAGCGTCAGGACATACAGAAGCGGCTGGAAGAGGCCCTTACGGGCAAAAATCGCTACCGCGATCCCAATCTCTCCATGCCTGAACTAGCGGCTGCCGCCGGACTTACGCCCCATCAACTATCCGATTTTCTGAACCGGCAGATGGGGGTCAGCTTCTCCCGGTTTATTAATGGCTACCGCATCCGGGAAGCCCGTGAAAAGCTGGCCGGGGACCCGCATCTGACGGTCGAAGCTATCGCCTACGAGTGTGGCTTTAATGCGACTTCCACCTTTTACGCCGCTTTTAAGGAGATCACCGGCCAAACTCCGGCCGCCTATCGTAAACAGCTAAGTGATTGATAGTCAGGTGGTCATTTTTTCGGAATTATAAATCCGGAGTTCGGGATTATGATCCTGTAGCCCGCCAAAGGTCTTTTCCGGTAGTTTGGGGACCTATTGGATTTCACCCAAACTGTTTGCATTATGAAATGGATGTTTTGTTTGCTGCTCAGCAGCCTCACTCTGGTTGCCATGCCACAGGATAATTACGCCGGCGCTAAGGCCGCGGTAATGGATTATATCGAAGGAACCGCTCACGGGGAACTCGATCAGCTACGCAATGCTTTTCACCCGATGGCCGCCCTGTACACGGTGGGGCAGGGGGATTCTATCCGCCGGATACCCATTGATACCTACATTGGCTATTTCAAACCCGGCCGGGAGACGGGCCGCCAGGGCCACATCGTTTCCATTGACGTGGTCAACAATGCGGCCTCCGCCATTGTGGAGATCGACATGGGCGACCGTCGTTTTACCGATTACATCTTACTCCTCCGCCTGCACGACGGCTGGAAGATCATTCAGAAGTCCTATACCAATGAACCCTATCAGCGCAAAGGGAAATTGCTGTTTGTGGTATCAAGTGCTGATACCTACGGGGAGACCGGTTATACCACCGGAGCCCACTTTGGCGAGATCGTTGAACCCTATGATCGCCTGTCGAAGGCAGGCTACGAGATTGATTTTGTGAGCCCGGAGGGGGGCATGGTACCCGTTCATTACGTCGATCTGCAGGACCCGCTGCAACGCAGCAATTTCTACGACCACAAATTGAATAGTAAGTTAAAACGCAGTTTGTTGCCCGAAGCGGTCGATGTTGCTGCCTACGACGGCCTATACCTGGCCGGCGGATCGGGCGCCATGTTTGACCTGCCTGCCGATGAAGGCACCCGGGAAATCATTCGCGCTATGTACGAGGATCAGCAGGGGGTGGTTGCTGCGGTGTGCCACGGTCCCGCCGGATTGGTCGATGTAAAACTTTCGGGCGGCAATTATCTGGTCGACGGTAAAGAGGTCAGCGCCTTCACTAATGCGGAAGAGGGCAACCTGGACCGCAAACGCGAGGTCTTGCCCTTTTTGCTGGAAAGCAAACTCAAAGAGCGGGGAGCCAAATTCTCCGGTGCAGCCCCCGGCCAGCCCCACGTAGTAGTCGACGGACGTCTGGTTACCGGTCAAAATCCGGCCAGTTGTGCGCAGTTGGCGGAGGAGATGATACGACTTCTTGAAGTCGGCAACCTACGCTAGTGCTTCGGCGGCCATGGAAGTAGGGAATAATTATTAATTTTTAATGTTTAGTTATTAATTAATTTTGAGATGGCTAAATCATTAAAAATTAAAAATTAGTAATTTAAAATCACCCACATGAAAACCACTCTGATCTTTTTTTCTATTCTGATTGGCATGTGGCCACCCGTCGTGATCCGTCACGATGTGGATGATGCGGCCTATCGATCATTTGGCAAGCAGTTTGAGGAGCGCATCTGCTACCTGAATTTACGGGAGGATACCCCCGATGGACACGGAACGGTCATCGATTCCAGCTGGGTGCTGACCGCTGCACACTGCGCCACAGAGATTCAGGATAAACTGGAAAAAGGTAAATCCCATACGTTGCTCATTTCCGGCCAGCATTTTCAAGTAGAGCAGGTATTTCTTCATCCTCAGTGGTTGGAAAATGAGGCCTTTGATATCGCACTGATAAAGCTGAAGAAGCCGGTTGTCAAGGGGGAAATTATTCCGGTTTACCGGGGAGAAAATGAACTGGACCAGGAAGTCATCGTGGTGGGAAAGGGAGACTTCGGTACCGGAAAAACAGGTATTCAGGGAAATGACGGTTACCTGCGGGCAGCCACCAACCGGGTCGAACAGGCTACTGATTACTGGTTGAAATGGACCTTCGATGATCCGAAGGAGAACTCAGGTCGAATCACCCGACTGGAGGGCATCAGCGGTCCCGGCGACAGTGGAGGTCCTGCCTTTATGGAGGCGGACGGTATTCTATACCTCGTCGGGATCAGCTCTGCCCAGAGCACCCGCAACTCAGGAGGAGTAGAAGGGATTTATGGTGTGCTGGAGTATTACACGCGAGTATCGCGATATGTGGATTGGGTTGATGAAATTATTAATTAAAAGTTATAAACTAATCACTAAAAATTAAGAGATCGATGCCCCTAAAGTATATCCCCGCCTTACTCTGGTGTTTCTTGTGTATGGCCACCGTTGGTTGTACATCACCCACCGATGCCATTCCGGAAAGGGGCCACCCAACGATCGGCCTTCGCGATGTGGATTGGGTCGATTCCAGTCGGGTAGATCCCCATTACGGGGACTATCGCCGATTGAATGTGCGTATTTGGTACCCGGCAGCACATCCGGGCGCGGATAGTTTATTGGCCTCCTATTACCCATGGTTGGATTTGGTGGATAAGGCATCCGATTATTGGTCTGCCGAGCAGGTCGATCGACTGCGGGAATGTCATTTGTCGGCCTATCCCGGTGCGCCTTTGCTGCAGCAGAAGGCTGGATTTCCGGTCATTGTATTTTCACCTAGTCTGGGCGGTCACCTCAGCCATTACTCTCATTATGCGGAGCGACTGGCCCATGAAGGGTACGTGGTATTGGGCATGAATCACTTGTACGAAAGTGCTTATGTGCTAGATGTAGCAGGGAGTCGATTCATTCCCTCCAATCAAATGTTTCACGATAGCCTGAAGGAACTGTCGATCCCGGATGAGATCACCGCCGACCAGTACCGACTGGTCAAGGGCGATCGGCAAAAGGTGTTGGGGGAGGATGTGGTGTTTGCCTTGGATCAATTGGCAAAAACTTCCTTTTTACAGGGCCGGCTTGACCTGGAAAAAGTGGGTGCCTTCGGTCATTCCATCGGAGGCGCGGCTATTGTGTACGCCAGTCTGCTGGACGATCGCATAGGCGCTCTCATCAATATGGACGGTACTCCACCGTCGGTGGCGCTGGATAGGGGCGTAGATGTACCTTACCTGTTTTTGGAGGACCTCACCGATTACGAAAACCATCCGGGATACATCCTGTTACACGCCCGCCGTCAGGGTTTTTGCGAAAGGAATACGGCTGCTTCCTGGCGGATATTATTTGCGGGTTTTCACCACAACTCTTTTCTCGACCAGGGCTATTACCTGGGACTTAGCCCGGCCGAGCAGTCCCGTGCCGAAGATCGGCTTAATTGGATTTACGGCTATGTATCTGATTTTTTCAATATGGCCTTACGGCAAAAGGACACCTTCGATTATGCTACGAGTACATCGGATTCGGTGCACGTATTTCGGTTTAGGGGGGGTAATTGATAATTTTTAGTGTTTAATTTTTAATTTAATTGCTTTCCATTAAAAACTAAAAATTATTAATTAAACATTAAGCGCA
>JASBTH010000228.1 GCA_030148525.1 Saprospiraceae bacterium
GTGCTCGGTGCTCAGTGCTCAATGCTCAATGCTCAATGTTCGGTGCTCGGTGCTCAGTGCTCAATGCTCAATGCTCAATGCTCAATGCTCGGTGCTCAATGTTCAATGCTCGATGCTCAATGCTCAATGCTCAATGCTCAATGTTCGGTGCTCGGTGCTCAGTGCTGCCGAAGCCCAGCGAAGGCTAATGGACTTCAAATCTCAACCTCAAACCCCACACCTCAAACCCCACACCCCACACCTCAAACCTCAAACCTGGACCATCATTTCCTGTTCCAATACACGCCCCAAAATAATATGCCCATTAAGGCGTGGACGACCCCGGCCCGTACATCGGGATTGAACCCAAACTGATTCAGGGCGATCGCAGTATGAAATAAGGCAAACAGGAACAAACTGCCGATCATCAGCGACTGCCGGTGGGTATGGCGCAGCAGTACCAGGGAATAAACGCCCATTACCGCTGCCACTGTACCGTACATGCTGAGTAGCAATCGGGTGCTGAACCCATCTTCCAGCATCATCAGCCCCGGAATCCTCGGGACGAGGCCGGGCAGAAACAGAAAAACCAGTCCGGCTCCCAATTCGATCAGACCGTTAATCAATAGCAGTGCGCGCATATCATTGAGTTTTAAGGTGTGCTCCGGAAATCAATATTTGCCAGCGATCGGGCAGGCGCTTGGTTAAGGCGTACACCCAGTCAAAACCGCGCCCGGGAATAACCATATCTCGTCGTCCATCTAAACTGCGGACAATGCTTTTGGCCACCACCTGCGGTGTGGTTACCATCCAGCTCTTAAATAAATTGCTTTTTTCCATCGCTGCTCCCGACTGAAACCCGGTAGCCCGAACGGGGGTAGGGCAGACCGCAATAACCCGCACCTGACTCCTGCGCTCGCGCATCTCCTGATTAATAGCCCGGCTGAATTGCAGGACGAATGACTTGGTGGCACCGTATGTGGCCAGCATGGGATTGGCCTGAAAGGCGGAGATCGACGATAAATTGACGATGCGTCCGCTATCCCTTTGCAGCATGTCAGCCAGAAAAAGGCGGGTCAGGCGGTAGAGGGTCCCTACGTGCAACTGAATCATGGATGCTTCCCGTTCTATATCCAGATCATCAATGAATCCCCAGGTACCGAAACCGGCATTATTGATCAGATAATCGATCGGTTTGCCGATAGTCTGAGCCCAGTCGTATACCTGCTGAGCACTGTCGGCTTTCGACAAGTCGATGGCCAGCGTTTCTATCGGAGTCCCCGGCGCTTCTTCCAACAGTTGTTTTTTGGCGGAAGCCAATTCAGTCTCCGGTAAGGCTACTAATAAAAGGGTATGTCCCTGTTTTGCCAGCAGGCGAGCTGTTTCCAGACCAATGCCGCTCGATCCGCCGGTAATGAGTGTGGTTGGCATAATATAGCTTTTAAGCCCAGCGACTCAGAAGTCGAATGATGGACGATTTTAAGTTGGTATATGGGGGGTACAATGGCTTCAGGGTGCCCCAACGCCGTTCAATTACACTCCGCTCATTGGAAAATTCCACAAAACCGTGAAAGCCCAGTGATTTCCCAATGCCCGAATGGTTAACGCCGCCAAACGGTAAATTCGGGTTGCTCAGCCCCAGCATATAATCGTTCACCAGGGTCCCTCCCGCCGAACTGTGTTCCATGAAATAACGAATAGTACGCTGATTGCGACTGTTAATGTAAAAGGCGAGTGGTTTAGGATGACGGTTGATCAGCTCCACCGCCTCCTCCGGCTCCCGGTAGGTGATTATGGGCATGATGGGGCCAAAGATCTCCTCTTGCATGATCCGCATATCGGACGACACATTCCCGAGCAGGGTAGGCATAATAAAGCGGTCTGATGCATCATAGGAACCGCCAAAGACAGTTGTTGCTCCGCCCTTCGTGGCATCATCAAGCAAGGACCGCAATCGATCAAAATGCCGGTCATTGATAATGCGACTGTAATCGGGAGAAGCCTGTATCGTTTTCTGGTCATGGCCGTACATCGCCTTTATGCTTTCGCAAAAAGCATCCGCAAAAGCTTCGCGAACTGATTCGTGCACTAAGACGTAATCGGGAGCAATACATGTCTGACCGTTATTGAGGAATTTAGCCCAGGCCGTTCGTTCGGCCGTGGCTTTTATGGGAGCATCTGGCGCGACGATGGCAGGAGATTTTCCGCCCAACTCCAGGGTAACGGAGGAAAGGTGCCTGGCCGCAGCCTGCATAACCAGTTTACCTACCTTGGGACTGCCCGTAAAGAAAACGTGATTGAAGGGCAGATCCAGCAGGGCTTGGGCTACTTCGGCATCACCCTCCACCACGGCCACTTCTTCGGGAGGGAACAAACTGCTTATCATGTTCCGCAAAAAGGCCGAGGTGTGTGGAGCCATTTCCGATGGCTTTACCACCAGGGTATTGCCGGCTGCGAGTCCGTACAAAATTGGATACACCGCCAATTGAAAGGGATAGTTCCAGGGAGCCATAATCAGGCAAGTGCCTTTGGGCTCGTAGTGAATATAGGACGTGGTGCCAATTAGTGGCCAGGGGGTGGAAATACCCTGGTCGCGCATCCAGCGCCTAAGGTTTCGCCGGATGTGCCGATACTGCTGTCGGATAATCATTACCTCCGTAGCCATTACTTCCGCTTCGGGTTTGCGAAAGTCAGCCCATAAAGCCTTAGAAAGTGCCTTTAAGTGTCGCTCTTCTTGCAGAAAATTATCAATGCGCTGCAGGCGCTCCTTGCGCTCCCGGAAAGTAGTGGACCGGAGAACGGACTGATGCTCCTGTTGCCGGTGAAACAGATCAGGCAATGAATCAATAGACTGGTTAGTGGTAGATATCATGGAGACTGATTTTTATTGGTCAAGACCGTAGGCATCGACATCGTATTTGCGCAACAGGATCTTCTCATAGCTCGATGGCAGCAAGCGAATGATTCGGTCGGCCAGACGGGCATCCCGTCCGACCAGAATCCGCTTCTTTCCGCGGCGAACCCCCTTGATGATCACCGATGCTGCTTCCTCGGCGGTAGTACCCGCCATTTTTTGAAAGACCCCGGCAAACTTGTCGCGGGCGGCCGTATGATCAGTATCGATATTGCGAATGATATTGGTCGCAATACCCCCCGGCATAACGCAGTGAACGGAGACCGGGGAGCTGGCCAGCTCTTGCCGCAGGCATTCGGTGAGTCCGCGTACCGCAAACTTGGTAGCTACGTAGGGGCCCTGATTGGGGTAAGCGAAGGTGCTGAAGATGCTACTCACATTTACCAATGCTGCCTCCGGCCGCTCCTTAAGATGGGGAATAAAGGCCTTGCTGCCATAAATAACACCCCACATATTTATGCGGACAATGCGCTCGAATTCCTCGTAAGGTGTCGATTCGATCTTGCGCTGCATGAGGGCGATCCCCGCGTTATTGATCATTACATCGATCTGTCCGTACTGGTCAGCCACCGTTTGGGAAAATTGGTACATGGCTTCCCGTTCGCCGACATCAAAAGTCGATTGGTGTACGGTTGCGCCTAGTTTCCGGCACTGTTCGGTAGTCTCTTCCAGGGCATCCGCCGACCGGTCATTAAGGGCCAATCGGGCTCCCAGTTCGGCAAATTGGCGGGCGAGTGACCGGCCGATGCCCGACCCGGCTCCGGTAATGACAACTACCTTATTGGTAAAACTTTTCATACTCTTCGTTTTAGGTCTGCCCGGCAGATCATTTTGTTATTTGGAAACCGCTTTCGTCGTACCGGACCACACAACAGATTGCGGATGCCGGTACCATTCCTGAAAGCGGCTGTTATAGCGTTGATGTAATACATTACGGCGAATTTTCATGGTCGGTGTCAACAGTCCGTTATCTACCTCCCAGGGCTCGTCCATAATGACCAAACGGTGTAATCGCTCGAAGGACGACAGGTTTTGATTAATAGTTTTCATCGTCTCAGTCAGGCTGGCTTCGACTTCTGATGGATCGCTTTCTTTACCGATCTCGGACAGCACTAGTAAGGCTACGGGCTGTGGCAGGGCTAAACCCGTTACACAAACCTGTTCCACCAGTGGATTCTCCGCAAATCCCCATTCCATTGGCGCCGGAACAATGAATTTGCCCTTGGCCGATTTAAAGGTATCATTTACGCGTCCCGACAGGGTCAGGTAGCCGTCTGCCGTGAGATGGCCACGGTCTCCCGTGCGGAGCCAGCCGTTTTGTAAGACCTCCCGGGTGTGTTGCTCATCCCGAAAATATCCCTGCATCATCCAGGGGGCCGACATCAGGACCTCCTCCGTTTCCGGATCGATTTTAACCTTCACATTGGGCAGCGGGCGTCCGACCGTACCGGGCTTTATGGCGTCGCGTGGCATAAGGGTGCAGCCGCCGCAGTTTTCCGTCATGGCGTATACTTCCTGCAGGGTAATACCAAGGTTTTGGTACCACTCTTTGAGTGAGTCCGGCGTTGGTGCGGCACCAGTGAGGGTTATGCGGGCATGATTCAATCCGAGTCCCTTTTTTATCTTTCGTTTTACCAGGTTCTTAACGACCGGTATGCCAAGCAGGGTGCGAAGTGTTTTTGGCGGAAGCCGTTCATAAATACCCAGTTGAAACTTGGTCCAGATCCTCGGCACTGCCATGAACAGGGTAGGGCGGGTCTCCTGCAGGTTGCGGGCAAAGGTGTCGAGAGATTCGGCGAAGGAGATGGTGCCTCCCGTCATCAGGGCAGCACCCTCCACGATGATCCGTTCGGCAATATGGTTGAGCGGCAGATACGAAAAGAACCGGTGGTCATCTCCTCCAAAGATCAGCAGATTGCGGTGGGTTCGTTCGTTTTCCATCAGTGCTGTCGGAGCCCGGAAGGTATGCATTACGCCCTTGGGCGTACCCGTGGTGCCGGAGGTGTAGATGATCGTCCATAGTTCATCGAGCTCCCGCCTGGGATCACCGGCAATGGGAGCACTGGCTTGAACCAATTCATCCCACTGATAATCTGCCGCTACGCGGTCGTTTCCATTATAGTGTGGGAAGGCTATGGTTGGTATGCCTTCCGGCAAAAAGCGGGCGGGCCCTGTCCAATCGTCCAGCTTGCCCACAAACAACAGTTTTGCTCCGCTCAGTTCCAACACTTCCGCCAACTGGGGCCCCGTCAAATTGGGATAAAGGGGAGCCGACACAAATCCGCCCATCATGATGGCCAGATCGGCCAGTACCCAGTGATAGCAATTCTTGGAATACGTGGCCACCACATCGCCGGGCTGTAGACCCAGCCGTTGCAAGGCAGCGGCCATTCGCCGTACAATAGCTCCGGCTTCGCGCCAGGTAATGTCGGTCCAGAGCGGACCAAAGGGTTGACGCATAAACACCTCTTCCGGTCGCTGGTTTTCCCAGTGATAAAAGTGGTCGAGCAGGGGCATTTGATCCGTGGTCATCGGTTCCATGGTGTCAATAAGTTACGAAGAAAAGGGATACCCTTTGGCCTCCTGAACGGCAAGGGCAACTGTCCTGTGGGTAGGGATCACAGGGACCATGCCTGCCCCTTCCAATTGCAGCAGGGCATCCAGTAACTGGCTGCGTTCACTGCCCTCTGCTACCCGGGGAATGATGGTACGCAGCGATTGGTAAATGATACCTCTGCTATGTACCAATTGAAGTTTGGTAAGAGCCTCCCTGAGCTCTGGCCGGTCTTTTGATTGTTGCTCTCCCCTCAGGATCACTGATTCCAATGCAAAGAGTTCGGTAAACACATCGGAAAGTGCCAGCATGAGTTGCTGTTCCTGTTTCAGTGTGGGTAGCAGGCGCTCACCTACCAATGCCATGATGGCCAGGGCCAGGGTGCGGGCATTCCGCAGGTAGCTGCGTTCGTTATTGGCCCCTTCCGCCAACCAATTACCAGCCTGAATGGCCTGGTGTGCTTTGGTGGCTTCCTGTAATAGCGGAAGCTGCCCTTTCATGGCTTTTCGCAATAACATATCGATGCTGAGCATGCGGTTGATCTCATTGGTGCCCTCGTAGATGCGATTAATGCGTTGGTTGCGGTACATGGTTTCGATGGGCGTTTCGGCTGAGTACCCCATGCCACCGTGGACTTGCAGGGATTCATCGGTGATCCAGGCATCGGCTTCCGTATTGTGCACCTTGGCCAGGGCACACTCCATGGCGTAGGAGGCAATGGCCTTCTGTTCGGCCTGTTGGGGGTCCATCCCGTCTCTGATCAATTGGGCACAGGCATCGTCGATCTGCCCGCCAATGCGGAAGGCAATAGCTTCCATAGCGTAAATGCGTTGTGCCATCCCCGACAGTTTGGCCTGGATGGCATCAAATTGGTCCAGCGTTTGACCGAATTGCTGACGTTCGCTGGCGTACCGGGCGGCATAGCCCATGGCCCGCTTGGCCGTACCCGTCACGGTAGTGGCCATCTTAATGCGACCGGTATTGAGTACGTTTAATGCAATCTTGAAGCCTTTGCCGCGCTCGCCGAGGAGATTCTCCACCGGTACGGGTACATCCTCAAAGAAAACCTGTCGGGTGCTGGAACCCCGAATACCCATCTTTTCTTCCTCCGCTCCGAGCCGGATGCCGCCAAAGTCCTTTTCGACGATCAGGCAGCTCAGCTTCTCATCATCGGCGATCTTGGCAAATACGAAGAACAGGTCAGCAAAGCCGGAGTTGGTGATCCACATTTTCTGACCATTCAGGATGTAGTGAGTGCCGCCTTCATTCAATACGCCACGGGTTTTTCCCGAATTGGCGTCCGATCCGGCGGTGGGCTCGGTAAGGCAATAACAGGATTTGCGGTCGGCCGAAACGATGCCCGGCAGGTATTTGTCTTTTTGTGCTTTGTTGCCGTACAGCAATAATGGAGCGATGCCCAGGCTGGTCTGTACGCCGATGGTCAATCCGAACGACCAGGCAGCATAGGCCACTTCTCCGAAAGCGAGTTGGGTACGGAAATCAGCCTCAAAACCACCGTACGCTTCGGGCACACCAATACCCAGAAAGCCCATTTCGCCCATTTTTTCCAGCAGAGCCGGACCGCGTTCGATACCCTCTTTGGAGTCAAAAAGCTGATAATGGGCATGGATTTCCCTGTCCAGGAAATCCCGAATGCTTTGCCGCAGCATACGCTGTTCTTCAGTGAATAATTCCGGGGTGAAGAGCCCCTTTGCGGAGCGGCCCCCAAGCAAAAAGGATCCACTGGAAACGGGGGCGTGGGTAGGGGTTGAGTTGGTCATAGGAAGTTTGTTTATAGTTGAAATTGTTGTCCGTACAGGCGTTGTCCACCGTCGATATAAACGGTTTCACCCGTAATGTACTGAGCCATGGGGCTCGCCAGGAACAGCGTCAAATATGCCACTTCATCGGTAGTGCCCAGGCGCTTCATGGGGATGGTATCGGCCAGTCCCTTCACGAGTTCGGGTGGATAATTATCCATGCCGGTGGATTGGATAAGGCCCGGAGCAACGGCATTGACCCGGATGTTGTGTTTGGACCATTCTACCGCCAGGGTTTTGGTGAGGTTGTCGACTCCGGCGCGGGCCGCACCTGTATGCGACATACCCGGGAATCCCCGGTAGATATTGACAATAATATTGATGATCACCCCGGCTTTTTGGGGAATGAAAAAAGCTTTGGCCATGGCCCGGGTCATGTAAAAGGTGCCGTTGAGGTTATTATTAATCACGGCGTTCCAGCCTTTTTCACTAATGTCTTCGGCCAGGGACGGGAACTGTCCGCCCGCATTATTGACCAGTATATCCAGTCGCCCGGACTCGCCCCGTATTTGATCTGCCAACTGTTGAATTTGGTCCGGTTCGCGGATATCACAAACGGCGTAGTGAATCTGCCCGTATTCGGATAACTCTTTTACGGCTGCTTGCAGTTTATCCTCCTTACGGCCGGCAATGTATACCGTCGCTCCGGTTTTCAGTAAATGCAGGGTGATCTGCTTGCCGATGCCGGAGCCACCTCCGGTAATCAGGGCAATTTGATCGTTAAATAGGTCCTTTGCAAAAGTCATGCAGGTGCATTATTAGTTGTTGAAATAGGTTCAGGTAATCGAATATGGGACTCCCGGCACCACGAGTGAATTGGTATCGGTAAGCTTTACGGTTTGCAGGCTTTGCTTTCGCAAAAAAGCATCGTCACTCAAAACTTCACCGGTCGACCGAACGGGCGTCAGGCAGATATCGTGACCATCGGCCCAATCCACCCACTCAGCCTGGGTACGGCTTTTGAAAAACGCCTCCAGTTCCTCTTTTGGAAAAACGTGTACCGAACATTCCATGGGGGAACTGCGCTGCCAATCGGGCCGTTCGGCCAATTGGCAGAATGCATTCCAAAATTTAGGTTCCAGAGCTCCCAGGGCCATCCAGCGTTTATCGGCCGTTTCGTACACTTGATAATTCACTAATCCACCGTTGAGAAAGTTGGCAGAACGCACATCAAATCCACCCTGGTGCTGGCTGAAGGGTATGGTCATCATCGGCAGCAGGCCGTCCAGCATAGCCACGTCCAGGTAGCTGCCCCGGCCGGTCCGTTCCCGTTGCAGTAATGCACTGACGACAGCCATCGCCAGCATATAGCTGCCACCCCCGATATCGGCAACCTGTACGCCGGGTATGACGGGGCGGCCGTTACCATCCCTGTTTAAATCAAGGATGCCCGCCAACGCCAGATAATTTATATCGTGACCAGCTTGCAGCGCCAGTTCACCTTTCTGCCCGTATCCGGTCAGGGAGGCATAGATGAGGCCCGTGTTGATCGAACGCAGCTGTTCGTATCCCAGCTCCCACGAGGCCATTACGCCCGGGCGGAACTGCTCGACCAACACATCGGCTTCCCGAACCAGCTCACAGACTTCCGCCTTTCCCGCTGGCGTATTATAGTCCAGGGAAACGGTTTCCTTACCCGTATTCAGGCTCGCGAAGAGGGTAGACCGGCCATCGATAAACGGTGGTTGCATCCGCGCCATATCGGAGCGCCGGGGGTGCTCTACCCGCACGACCCTGGCCCCCATCTGCTGCAACAAAGAAGTGGCCAGCGGACCGGGCAGAAGGCGGGAGAAGTCCAATATCATGTATCCTTGCAGCGGTTGGATGTTCAATTAATTTTTAGTTTATAGTTGTTAATTTTTAATTTATAATTGTCTGGTTTGTAGTTTTTAGAGGGAATTAAAAATTAAAAATTCAGCATTAAAAATTTTATAAATCGGCTTTCGATTTCCTGCTCTTCATCGCCAGAACGGTACGGTCGATGCGAGAACGTTTAGTACACCTTCGCATACGACACATCATCCATCGTCATTTTAGCGATAATCTCGCGCATGATCTCGGAGGTGCCACCCGCAATGGTGCCCACCCGCGTATCGCGGTAGGCCTGGCAGATGGGATATTCCTCCATATAGCCGTAGCCTCCGAAAAACTGGAGGCATTCATCGGCTACTTTTTTCTGTAGTTCGGCGGCGTGCAGTTTGACCATAGAGGCTTCTTTAACGGCAAATTCTCCCTGGGTGAAAAGCCAGGTGGCGTGATGGGTCAGCTGACGGCAGGCTTCAACTTCGGTGACCAGGTCGGCCATGCGGTGGCGCAGTGCCTGGAATTTTCGAATGGAGCGGCCGAAGGCCTCGCGCTCCTGCATATACCGCAGGGTCATTTCCAGCATGCCGTCCATGGCACCAATGGACAAAAGCCCCGCCGACAAACGCTCTATCTGAAAACTATCCATGATGTAGTAGAAGCCCATTCCCTCCTGGCCGATCAGGTTTTCTTTCGGGACGCGCGCCCCGTCGAAATGGATCTCAGCAGTGTCGGAAGAGTGCCAGCCCATTTTGCGCAACTTGGTTCGGTTTACGCCCTCGGTTTTTCCGGGAATGACGAGCAGGGAGAGGCTATCGCCGGTTTTGACGAGGGTCGTGATGTAATCGGCATAGTACCCGTTGGAAATAAAGGTTTTGGAGCCATTCACCACGTAGTGATCACCATCGAGGGTGGCCGACGTGCGAATGCCTTGTACATTGGATCCGACATCCGGTTCGGAAATGGCAAGGGCCGAAATGGTGTCACCGGCTATGCCCGACCGCAGGAATTGCTCTTTTTGGACCGGCGTACCTGCCCGCGAAATATGGTTGAGGGCCATGTACTCGTGTACGCTGATAGCACAGGCAAAACCGCCGTTGCCGGCCCGGCCCAATTCCTCGAGGAAAGCAGCAGAATACCAAAAGTCGGCATCCGTACCTCCGTAGGACTCTTCGTGACACAGGCCCAGGTAGCCCATCTCGCCCATCTTTTTCCAGACCCAGCGCGGAATTTGCCGGGCTTCTTCCCATTCGTTAAAATGAGGACTTAGCTCCTTTTGGAAAAACTCGCGGACCGATTGACGGAACAGGTGGTGCTCTTCCTGAAAATAGGGTGACTTCATACGACCTGTTTTTGGGGGTAAAATAATTGGTTCGACACGGCTCGGTTACGCAGGCTATCCGGTACCCGAAAGCGCGACCCGAAGCGTTCGGCGAAGTCATCGCATTCGGCTACGAAGGAGGCCGGACCCACGTAGTCGATATAGCTGAATACGCCTCCCGTGTAGGGCGGAAAGCCAAATCCCATCAGGGAGCCAATATCTCCGTCGGTGGTATTGCGCAGCACTCCTTCCTCCAGGCAACGGTAGCTTTCCAGTGCCATGATATGGAGGAGTCGCTTACCCACTGTATCGGCATCCAGGGCGTCGGGGTTGGAGGGGAATAAGTCACTTAACCCTGACCACAAATGTTTTTTTGCGCCCTCGGGATAATCGTAGAAGCCCTTACCGGCTTTTTTCCCTTCGCGTCCATCTTGTACCAAGGTTTTATACAGCTTGTAAATGCGCTGGGTGTGTTCCGGCATCTCGCGCATATTATCCATGACGTGAAGGGCCAGTGTGAGACTTACTTCGTCGGTAACTGCAAGTGGGCCTACCGGCATACCCACGCGCCTGGCTACGTTTTCGATCATGGTGGCGGGAACGCCCTCGGAGAGCAGGAGGGCACCTTCTCCGGTGTACGTACCGAACACGCGGGAGGTGAAGAACCCCTGACTGTCGTTGACCACTATGGGTACTTTCCCGATCTGGGTAACGTAATCGACGGCAGCGGCGATGGTGCGATCATCCGTTTCTTCGCCCACGATGATTTCCACCAGTGGCATTTTATCGACCGGTGAGAAAAAGTGAATTCCAATGAACTGTTGGGGGCGCTCAGCGGCTTGCGCCAAAATGGTTATGGGCAGGGTAGAGGTGTTGGAGGCAAATACCTTGTCCTCATCAACCATTGCCTCGGCCTCCCGGGTTACCCTGGCTTTTAGCTCCGGGTTTTCGAAGACGGCTTCAATAATCAAGTCACAGCCACGTAAATCATCGGCGGAGGTGGTCGGGTGGATGCGGTCGAGGAATGCATCCCGGTCCGATTCCGACATATAGCCCCGGCTCACCTTTTTTTGCAGGAGTTTATGGCTGTAGGCTTTGCCTTTTTCGGCTTGTTCCTGGCTGATGTCTTTCAGTACTACGTCCATACCCGCTTTGGCCGAGACGTAGGCGATACCCGCGCCCATCATACCTGCTCCGAGAATGCCCAGTTTCCGAACCTGGTACGTATCATATCCCTCGGGTTTGGCCTTTCCTTTTTTGGCTTCGTTGATAGCAAAGAAGCCCGTGCGGATGAGGTTCTGCGCTTCGGGTGAGTAAAAGGCTTTGATAAAGTAGCGGGCTTCCACCTCGAGTCCCCGGTCAATGGGTAATTGCAGCCCGTCGTGAATGGCGGCCAGCCCCATCGTAGCACCGGGGTAGTTACCGTGCGTCTTTTTACGCAAATTACCAATGGCCCCCATAATGGTCTGGGCGCCTCCCGGTGTCATGACACCGCCACCCGGAATGCGGTACTTGCGATTGTCCCAGGGCTGGAGGGGATTCGGGTGCTCGAGGATCCATTTTTTGGCGGAAGCCAGTAAATCCTCCTCGTTATCTGCTAAGGCATCCACTAATCCCAGGGAGTGGGCTTTCTCCACTCTGGGGGTTTGTCCCTGGAGGATGACCATGAGGGCATTCTGAATACCGATCAGGTAAGGCAACCGCTGCGTTCCACCACCCCCGGGAAATAATCCCAGCTGAGTTTCGGGCAGGCCTACCTTTAAGCCTTCTTTGCGCAGAGCAATGCGGTGGTGGCAGGTCAGGGCCAATTCGTACCCACCACCCAGGGCATTGCCATTGATAGCAGCTACAAAGGGCTTCCCGCCCTTCTCAATGTCGCGCATCTCCCGGTGCATACGTAACAATCCGTCAAATAACCCCCGGCGGTCTTCGGGTGGGTTGCCGATGAATTTCAGGTCGGCTCCGGCCATAAAATCGCGGTGAGCAGAGGTGACGATCACTCCTTTTACCCGGTCGTCCTGTAGAGCCCGGCCAGCTGCTGCTACGTAGGCTTCAACGAAATCCAGGCTAAACAGGTTGGTGGGCTGCCCGGTCATGTGGATGGTGATACGGGCGATGCCGTCGGCATCCACCTCGTAGCTGAGAATCGAATTTTTTATGGTGGGTTGTTCCATGTTGAAAGGGTTTAGACACGTTCGATAATGGTGGCAATACCCATTCCTCCGCCAATGCAGAGGGTGACCAGGCCGGTGGATAGATCACGGCGTTCAAGCTCGTCGAGCAGGGTGCCAAAAAGCATACAACCGGTAGCGCCCAGTGGGTGCCCCATAGCAATCGCGCCTCCGTTCACATTGACTTTATCGTGGGGAACGCCCAGGTCCTGCATAAATCGCAGGGGTACCACGGCAAAGGCTTCATTGACCTCGTACAGGTCAATATCGTCCTTGGTCATGCCGGCTTTCTCCAGGGCGATCCGGCTGGCGGGGGCTGGCCCTACGAGCATAATGGTTGGCTCTGTACCGTATACGGCTACCGAGCGGATGCGGGCTCGGGGTTTTAATCCCTGGCGTTCACCGGCCGCCTTACTACCGACCATGGCCAGAGCAGCCCCGTCGACAATGGCACTGCTGTTGCCGGGGTGGTGAATGTGTTCCACGGTAGCTACTTCAGGGTAACGGTCAATGGCTACAGCATCGAAGCCGCCCATTTGGCCCATGACGGCAAAAGACGGATCGAGCCCGGCCAGAACCTCGGTAGTGGTAGCGGGGCGAATGTTCTCATCGTGGTCGAGCACGGTAAAGCCATTGATGTCTCTGACCGGTATGCGCGATTTATTGAAGTATCCGGCTTCCTGGGCACGAGCTGCCCGTTGCTGGGATTCAGCGGCGAAGGCATCGCAATCGTCGCGCGTGAATCCGTATTTACTGGCGATCAGGTCGGCGGAGATGCCCTGAGGAACGAAATGACCGGGCATGGCAACCATGGGGTCCATAGCCATAGCGCCCCCGTCGGCCCCCATTTTGACCCTTGACATAGATTCGACCCCGCCGGCGAGTACCAGATCCTTAAAGCCTGCCTTGACATAGGCGGCCGCCTGGTTAATGGCTTCCAGTCCGCTTCCGCAAAAACGGTTTAGGGTAACGCCACACAGGTGGTCTCCGTAGCCCGAGTGTTGAGCCGCTGTCTTGGCGATATTGGCCCCCTGATCCATGATCTGTGTAACGCATCCCATGATCAGGTCTTCGACCTGAGTGGTATCGAGGTCGTGCCGTTGCCGCAACTCGTCGAGAAGGGTGACGGTGAGGTGGGTAGGCGTCATGCCTGCCAGAGCTCCTTTTTTATTGCCTTTGCCGCGGACCGTTCGGACCGCGTCGAAAATATATGCTTCCATGGTTGTTGATTTTCGGTTAGGAATCAGCTGATTGCTTCAGTGGCATCTTCAGGATGTGCCGGGCTTCCGAAATACTGGCCGGCTCCAGCCCCGCCACCCGGGCCAGGCGAACGGCTTCCTCCACGCATGCGCCATTGGAGGGGGACAAGCTACCGTCGGGCAGGTAAAGGTTATCCTCCAGCCCGACCCGCACGTTGCCACCCATCGACAGGGCCGCCATGATCATGGGCCATTGTCTGCGTCCAATGCCGATCAGCTGCCAGTGACTACCCTGCGGGAGCTGGCGGGTTTGGTGGACCAGATTTTCAGTCGTTGCCGGAATACCGCCCAATACGCCCATGATGAGGCTAAATTGCAGGGGGGGTCCCAGGAGTCCCATATCGATCAGGGGGCGTGCATTATGGATGTGGCCGGTGTCAAAACACTCCATTTCGGGACGGGTGCCGGCGGCCTTCATTCGCTCCAGAAAAAAGGTGATATCGCTGAAGGGATTGGCAAAAACGTGATCGTGGTAGAAGGTCTTCTTCTTGCGGGAATAGATGGCGTAATTCATGGAGCCCATATTGAGAGCGGCCATATCGGGCTTCAGTGCATCCACGTGGTGAATGCGCTCCTCGCGATCAATCCCGATCGCTCCCGTGGAGTAATTGATGATGACACCTGGACACGCCTCCTTTACGGCTTTGTCGATACGGGCGTAAGTGTCGACATCGTAGGCCGGAAAACCATTGTCTTGCCGGGCGTGGATGTGCAGAATACCGGCGCCGGCATCCACGGCTCGCCGGCCTTCCTCCGCAATTTCCTCCGGAGTATAGGGAATATTGGGCGATTGCTGCCGGGTAGCCAGCACGCCGGTCAGGGCAGCAGTTATGATGATTTTATCGGGCATAGGAATTTAATTTTACTGGTTGGTCCAATTGGGTGTCCTTTTTTCGCGAAAAGCGGCAATACCTTCCTGCGCATCCTGGGTACCGAGGGTTTTGCGTAGCATCGACAGGAGGTATTCGTGTTCCTGGCGTGTGCTGCGTTGACGAATGTGATCGTAGGCCTCCATACCCATGCGAATGGCCTTGGGCGAATTGCGGAGGATTTGATCAACGAGTCGTTGCAAGTCCTCTTCCATATTTTCCTCAATGGTTACGTGGGTTACCAATCCCCATTCGTGAGCGCGTTCGACCTGGAGGTTGTAGCCTCTGATACACCAGTCGAGCACCTGCCGTTCGGGCATGACCGACATGAGTGACGCCATGACCTGAAAGGGGAAGAGGCCGCGACGGGTTTCGGGCAATCCAAAGGTGACGTCGTTATTGGCCAGTACATAGGTGCAGCCGGCCAGCAATAAAAAGCCACCCGCATATACACTGCCTTCGACTTTGGCAATGGAAGGTTTGTGCAGTTTGTTGAAGATCTCACCGAGGAGGATGTTGCCGGCAGGTGCCGGAATCGTGGAAGAGACTTCTTCGGTCTGTCCGGCGAAGGCTTTCAAATCCCCCCCGGCACAGAATACGTCGCCACGGGCCTGTAGTACCACCAGCCAAATATCGTCGTGGTGTTGGGCATAGTGGACGGCGTAGGCCAATTCGTTGACCATCACCGGATGGAGGGCGTTTTTCTTTTTGGGCCGGTTCAGGGTGATGGTCAGCACGTGGTCAGCCTCTTCAATCAGTAAAAAGGCAAAGGCTTCCTGGTGAATACTTTTGGTTTGTTCGTGGCTATACAGCATGTATTGTCTCGTTTTTGGTCATAGTAATCAGGGTGGTTCCGGCAGCTACCTGCTCGCCTGCCTCGACGTGGACGGCGTCAACTTTCCCTGCTGAATGGGCCTCAATGGTATTTTCCATCTTCATGGACGTTAAGATCAGAAGGGGGGTGCCCGCCCTGACCTCCTGACCATCTGCCACCAGGACCTGAATGACTTGTCCGGGCATAGGGGCAGTATATCCCTTGTCGGTGGCTACCTCCGATACATCCGGGAAGCGGGGTGTCAGGTCAATGCGCAGCACCCGACCCGCCGATAATTGTATCCAGGCCTTATTGTCGCGAATGAAGAGTGGATACTGGTTTTGCCGTCCGTCCTGCTCGACCCGTAACTGATGGTCGGCAAAGGACAGGATGCGCAGGGTGGTGCGGTATTCACCGATGTCGATATGCATGTGGTGGCCATCCCGGCGGTAACTGACGGAAAAATCCTGCTCGCCAATCCGGTAGCTTTCCAATTGTCCCTGGGAGCGATTATTGCGCCATCCCGACGGGATATGTGCGAGGAGACTCTTTTTTTGTTGCCTTTGGTGCCAGCGACCTGCGCATACTAACGCAATGGCCAACATATCCTCACCCGGGGCTTGAGCGCTGAGTAAAGACTCTTTTTTATTTTTCAGGTAATGGGTGTCGTAATCTCCTTTTTGAAAACCGGGGTCTTCCAGGATGGCGGCTAACAATTGCTGATTCGTTTTGGGCCCCAGGCAGGATAATTGATGCAGGGCCGATCGCATCCGACGGTGGGCGGTTGCCCGGTCGGGACCGTGCGCAATAATCTTAGCGATCATGGGGTCGTAGTGAATGCTGATCTCTGATCCTGATTCAACGGAGCTATCGTAGCGCAGACCGGTTATCTCGGGGGTATGCCAGTAGTGGATAGGTCCCGAATCGGGCAGGAAATCCTGATGGGGATCCTCCGCATACAACCGGCATTGAAGGGCATAGCCCTGGCTTTTTATGTCTGCCTGGGTGAGCTGTAAACGGCGGCCCTCGGCTACTTCGATTTGCCACTGGACCAAATCGAGCCCGGTAATGGCTTCGGTAACCGGGTGTTCCACCTGCAGGCGGGTGTTGACTTCCAGAAAGTAAAAAGCGCCCGGACCCACATAGATAAATTCGACGGTTCCGGCATTATCGTAGTTCAGGGCTTTGGCCGCCCGGACAGCAGCGGCGCCCATGGCCTTTCGGTCGTCGGCACTCAGCACCGGAGACGGGCTTTCCTCGAGTACTTTCTGGTAGCGGCGCTGAATGGTGCATTCCCGCTCCAGTAGGTGAATGACGTTGCCGTGCTGGTCGCCGAAGATCTGGAACTCGATGTGCCGGGCTGATTCGAAGTATCGTTCCAGCAGTAGCTCATCGTCACCAAAGGCGGCCTTAGCTTCCCGCTTGGCACTTTGGATGGTTTTTGACAGCTCCTCCGGTTTACGGACGATGCGCATGCCCTTTCCGCCACCACCGGCTGCAGCTTTTACCAGCACGGGAAAGCCCATATTTTCGGCCTCCTGCTGGAATCGCCCGGGAGTCTGATCCGCACCGCGGTACCCGGGAATAGTGGGCACATCGTGTTCTTCCATGATGGCCTTGGCTTCGGATTTAGAGCCCATGGATGCAATAGCCCTGGCGTTCGGTCCAATAAAACGAAGGCCGGTCTCGGCACATTTTTTGGCGAAAGCCGCTTGCTCACTCAGGAAGCCATAGCCCGGATGAATAGCATCAGCACCCTGCTTACGGGCAATGTTGAGCAGCAAGTCTTGATCGAGGTAGGTTTCGGCCGCGGAGGTGCCCGGCAAACGAATGGCCTGCCGGGAAGCCCTCACGTAGGGCAGGTCCGCATCGGGATCGGAATATATGGCCGTGGTGCGGATACCCATTCGCTGAGCAGTCCGAATGATCCGGTGGGCAATTTCACCCCGGTTCGCAATCAGGATATGTTGGATCGGCTTCACCATATCAGGTAGTTGTCAGGGTTGGGCGTTCTTCCCATTGGGGAGCATGGTCTGGTATTTCTTTTTTCAGCTTTCGCAAAAAAGGATGGTAGTGCACCTCAATGGTATGACGCTTGGATTTAATGAATTCACGCTGGATATAGTCAGCATCCTGCTCCGCGAGTTCGCGCAGGTTCCCGGGCATGGCCCACCGGCCCATCACGTAATTGGCGGCGAGCTTGGCCTGGTAGTCGCTGAGGGGCCAGATGGCGCCCTGAGGTTGAAATAAGCCGATAAAGACGAGGGTTGGATGATCGGGATGAAACATTCGCAGGTACAAGGGAATGCGATCCGCTTCTTCGTAGTTGATAAAATCGTCATTGAAGAATGGCAAAGCAATTTTATAACCGGTGGCGGCAAGCAGGACATCGTAGGATTCCGAGTGTCCGTCCCGGAAGGTAACTTCCGTACCCTTGATCGATTTAATGCCTTTTCGGGGATGCACCTTGCCGTGCCGGATCTTGTACAATAATTCGGAGTTAAGGGTAGGGTGGGACCGCGTAAGATCGTAATCGGGTTCTTCGAGGCCATAATCCTGGTAGCGACCCACCTGGATGCGCAGACTGACCTTATGTGCTATTTTTTTCAAGAAACCAGGTAGCCATTGTAAGGCTTTATTAAAGGTATCCGTGGGTCGGCCCAGGAAAAACTTCGGAATGATGTATTGGGGACGGCGCATGCTGATGTCCACCTGTTCGGCCACCCGGCTTATCTCGACCGCGCAATCGCAGCCCGAATTACCGGAGCCTATCACGAGCACTTTTTTATCGTGAAATGGCTTATTGTGCTTGTACTCGTGAGCGTGCAGGTATTCCCCTACAAAATCGCCCGGCAGATCGGGGTGGCGGGGCACGGAATGGTGACCGTTGGCCACAAAGAGGTAGTCAAAGGTGCGGCTCGTACCATCGGCCAGCTCTACGTACCAGGTTTCGTCAGCCCGTTTTTCTACCTTCACTACCGTCGTGTTGAACTGAATGTAGTCGTGCAAACCGAAGTGGTTGGCGTAAGACTGAAAGTAGGCCAACACCTGTTCGTGTGACGGATAATCGGGGTAGTCGTCGGGCATGGGGTAGTCCATGTACTCCGACAGTTTTTTGGAACTGATAATATGTGTGGTCTCGCACACACTCGAGTGGGAAACCTTAGGTGAATAGATCCAATTGCCACCCACCTGATCATTTTGTTCGTAACATATCACGTCGGCAACGCCTGCCTGTAGCAGGTTTTTCAGGGTGGTAATGCCGGAACATCCGGCGCCGATCACACATGCACTTGGGGGATTCATGATAATTTTTAATTATTAGTTTTTAATTTTTAATTGTCTGATTTACATCGTCTTATATAATTCCCCAACTCTCCAACTCTCCAATTCTCCAACTCTCCAATTCTCCAATTCTCCAACTCTCGTCGATCCAGAGGATCGACATCCAATTCTCCAATTCTCGTCGATCCGGCCTCTTTCACTCCGTTTCGGCGGCCGGAGAAGGATCGACATCCGGCTCATTCAAAAACGAAAGACACCATACTTCCCCGACGGCTCTACCGGGGCGTTCTGCACTACCGTCAGGCAAAAGCCGAGGTAGGTTCGGGTATCGCGGGGATCGATGACACCGTCGTCCCACAGTTGGCCGGTACTGTACCAGGCATTCGATTGTTTGTCAACTTCGCTTATCATGTAGGCCCGCATCTGAGCGGCTTGTTCTTCGTCGAAGGGGAGACCGGCTTTTTTGGCCGATTCCCGTTGTATGGACTCCATGACGCCGGTCAGTTGTTCTGGCCCCATGACCGCTATACGCGCATGGGGGTAGGAAAACAGGAACCGGGGCTGGTAAGCACGTCCCATCATGGCGTAATTGCCGGCACCATAAGAGGCGCCACACATAATGGTGATGGCCGGCACCTCGCTATTGGCAACGGCATTGATCAGCTTGGCTCCGTGTTTGATGATGCCGTCGCGTTCGTAGTCTTTACCGACCATGAAGCCGGTGACATTTTGTAGAAAGATCAGTGGAGTACCCGATTGATTACACAATTGTATAAAATGGGCGCCTTTATTAGCTGCTTCCGCAAAAAGGACCCCGTTATTAGCCAGGATGCCCACCCGGTATCCGTGGATCTCCGCGTAGCCGGTCACTAAGGTGGTTCCCCATTCCGGTTTGAATTCGTGGAAGCGAGAACCATCGACGATGCGGGCGATCAATTCGCGGGCATCGACCGGGATTTTTGGGTCGCTGGGAATGATCCCGAGCAATTCGTCGGGATCGAAGCGGGGAGGATCCGCCTGAGGGGTGGCCGGTGGTGCGGAAGATTCTGGTTGCATGTCCATGATCTCCCGGGCCAGGCGAATACCCTCGCGCTCATCCCGGGCCAGGTAATCGGATACGCCGGAAACGCGACTGTGCATAGCGGCTCCACCGAGGGATTCGTCGTCGACTTCTTCGTTGGTGGCCATTTTCACCAGGGGTGGACCTGCGAGAAAAACCTTGGCCTGATCCTGTACGAAAATGGCGTAATCCGACATGCCAGGTACGTAGGCTCCGCCGGCAGTACTGTTACCGAATACAACGGATATAGTTGGGATACCGGCCTTACTGCGCCGGGTAATGTCGCGGAAGGTAGCGCCTCCGTAATTGAAGATGCGTGCCTGCTCGGGCAGGTTGGCACCGGCTGATTCCACCAGGTTGATGACGGGTAAGTGGTTTTCGAAGGCGATGTCTCCCAGGCGCAGGCTTTTCTGAAGGGTAGCGTAATCCACGGCTCCCCCTTTGTGGGTGCCGACATTGGAAATGATCATACACAAGCGGCCGGATACAAGCCCGATACCGCCAACGGTAGTTCCGCCGGGACCAAACCCTTTGCCGCCCAGGCCAGCTAGAGGTAATAGTTCCAGGAAGGGGCTATCGGGGTCGAGGCACAATTCCAGTCGTTCACGAGCCAGCATTTTACCCCCTTCGCGGGCGCGGTTGATGTGTTTGTCCTTTCCCTGAAAGCGACTTTCGGTCATATTCTTAGCCAGCTGCCCGAGCAATTGCTCATTGGCAGCTTTGTGCTTCCCAAAGGAAGTCGACCGGGTGGATATAGTTGATTTAAGCGGACGCATTTTCCGGTTTATAGAGTTTTGCGAATTGATGGTGCCCCTTTTCGGTCAGGTAGGGGATGACGAGATCCCAGATCTTCTGACGGATGTCGTCGTCCCGCGTATCATTCTCACCCCGCAGGATGGCCTGTTCCAACCAGAAGTTGATGATCATCCAGGTGGTATGGGCCATGCGTTGATAAGTGCCGGGGCGAGGTTCGGAGATGAGGTTCCCGGCGCCAATGGAGAGGTCGATCACCGCTTTGATATAGGCAATGGATTGTTCGAAATAGGAGCGTTGTAATTCGGCGATCCCGGGATAGGTGCGGAAAATATGCACGCTGTCCAGGTAGATGAAGGAGTAGGTGCGCGAAAGTTTGAGTAATGGTACTAATTGAGCATTGATATTCTCGAAGGAGGGAATCTCCTGGACTCCGCTCAATATGTCGTCGCGCTGGGCCTCCATTTGCCGGAAGGCTTCCTCAATAATGAAATCCTGATTCTTGAAATGGTAGGCCAGGTTACCCGCACTGATACCAACCGACTGGGCAATGTCG
>JASBTH010000229.1 GCA_030148525.1 Saprospiraceae bacterium
CCAATTTTCCTGGTTGGCACCAAAAAAATCAAAATCGATAACGATTCCGTCGGTAGCCACCGGCCCGCCCGGCATTTGGGCAAAACCGGCTTTATTATCTTTCAGATCGACTACCCAAATATTTAAATACCTGGCAGGATCCCAGGGCGAAGCCCCTCCGGTGCGGTCACTTTTCATGTTGTTACCAATAGACCACTGAAGGGTATCGGTTTGATGGATAAGGACGGTTGGTTGATCTAGCGATCTACTCTCGGGAGAACGAGCCGGGAAACAGAAAGTCAATTCCGCATTCCGCGATCGCTGAGCGAAGCCCTCCAGAGTATCAGCCCGATGTTTAATTTCCTGTTCTTTGGCAAAATCCTGATTGAGGACAGCCATTTGCTGTACGAAGACATCGCGACTTAAGGCCGGGCTCTTTGGTCCCGTAAGCACGTGAAAGACAACAGGGATGGAAAATGGTCGGTAGGAAAAACTTGCCTTTTCTTGATCGATGAGTCGGTCTCTATCTTCCCAACGCTCTAATACAGATGGCTGTTCTTTTGATAAGAATTGCTGATAAGCTTGCGTACCATAATTACGGTACATGTTTTGTTCCTGTGATTCACCGGATTGACCATACAGGCCAAAAGTGAGCAGGCATAACAGGGGCACCAAAAGGAATTTCATTAGGGTGGGTTTTAAGTTGCTGGGATGTTAGAACAGGTAGAAAATAAGAAAAAACCCGATAATGAAACGAATTACACTTATAGATAAAGAGAAAAAATAGCCAAATAGAAACCTGCCTGTACCGGTAAAAAGATCGAGACATTTTGTTGAACAAACCGTTACCTTTGTATTCTCCACCTAGAATCGTTTCTGGATCCCGTAAGGATTTGAACGATCATTAAAGTGTGATCCAGCAGGCCAGCTCTATCTCACCTGACTGGATCATCTTAAGTTTGAATTCGGACTTAAAAATCCTACGTTTCCTTTTCATAATCTGTGGCTAATTTTCTGTTTTCACCAACTAACAACTAAGCCACTGGCTCGAATTTTTTGGGAAGCTCATACTGATTGTCGGGCCCTAAGGGATGACTTCGACCAGTAGAACCTTCGTACCCTCACTGGCCTGAGCCCGGATAGTAGCTTCACACGATGCTGGCAAAATGATCACCTGAAAGGCCTCCAGGATTTTCGTTTCACCTACCGGGTTGAGTAAGGATACGGATGCCCCTCCCAGATGGCATAATATCCGCAGACGTCCCGAGGGTAACCCGCGTACACTGCCACTCTCCACCTCCCAGTATTGCCAGTTCACCCGTGATGAATCGGGATTGGGAGTCTGAAAAGATTGGATACGCATTGCATCATTAGGTACTTTTTCAATACAGGCAGACAATTGTTCCTGGGTGATTGCCGCGCCTGGCTGCTGCTTGCGTTGCAGGAGTTGACGCCACAGAGAAGGTCCGGTACTTAGATGAATCATTTCCAGGTCGATTCCCATGCTGTGGATATGGCCACCAGGTACGGACAAAGAGGTTAAACGCTCTGGAGTCAGATCACTTAACAACTTGCGGGGCACCTTCTTGTCAGGTACGGGCAGGTTGTCCAGTGGTGTATCGGTACCGGTAAGACCAGTCTCTTTCAGTCCGGCAAGTAATTCGGCTTCGGGGCCCGTTTGCAAAAAGAGGTAGTGGTCGGTGTGATTCATGGTTGGCAGGGCGGGAAACAGGGATTGAAAAGCAGCATCGGAAGGGTAGTAGACCATTTCGTGCCACTCCAATTGACGCCGGTCGAGGTGCTCCATTCGCAGTGGAAGTACGGGAACCGAGCCATCATTTTCAAAGCTTCCGGCAAAGGCATCGGGTTGGAAATACCATACATTCAAGGCCGGAAATTCCACTAATTCCCCATCGATGCGAAATAGCAAATTATCCTCTTCCAGATCCAACGGAAATGTGGCCGGCAGATCGTTGGTAGCTGCTCGCTCTACGGGTTGATCCCACAAGCTGGGGTCAAAAAACGGAGCGAGTGTTAGTGGCTGACGGGTGGCCAGTTTCAGTCCCGAGCGGATAACTTCGCCCACGGCTAGTTTTGGTTGTTGCCAGTTATTGGTTTCCAGGAAAAAATCACAAGTGGGGATCAATTGTCGTTTGATAGCATCGGCCATTGGCCATTCCAGGTAATAAGCCCAGGGAAGGCGCTGAGAGAAGGGCGTTTGCCGGTTGTCCATCCCCAGATTGCCCACCTCCTGCCGACGCATGCGCTGGAGCAATTCCCAACGCGACAGATCCGAATACACCAACACATCAGATTCCCACACCCGGTGTGCACCCACCCCGTGGATCAGAATGATGCCCGCTGTAAAGGAGTCAATAGTCTCGTGCAGACTGGAGAGCTTGGTCTCATCAAAATAGGCCGAAAGATCCACTGGGAAGCTTGTTCCCGGTGGTGGGGCAGGACTGAATAGCTGTGCCCCCAACTGGCGGATCTCGCCCTCTTCCCGGTACAGGTCTTCCGCACGGCAGACCACATCGGGTTGGAGAGAGGCTTTAAGGGCACTCATATCCAGACCCGTATAGGTGCCGGGGTAGCACTCAACCGTCACGACCACCCGGGTTTTGTCCAGTTTTTGGATATGACCGAGCAG
>JASBTH010000231.1 GCA_030148525.1 Saprospiraceae bacterium
GCAATAACACCTCTTTTACGGAAGTACTGATAGGAGATATAACCTGCTGTTCAAAAGCAGGGACGACCAATCCGGAGGCTGTGATCGTGTTTTCTATAGTGCCCCGTTCAATAGCTGCCATCTGGAAATCGGTAGCTTCTACGCGGGTCTTGAGCAGGTTGCGAAGGATGAGGAACAGAGCAGCGACGGCCCCGAGGATCAGGACCCACCGGAGTACTTTTCGGAGTCTCGACCGGGTTTGGGTACTTTTTGAAATTGGCTTGTCCATATTGGCAAATGCTTTTTGCCTGATATATGGCAGAGCCCGTGCCAAAAAGAGGAGGTGCTGATTTTGAGTTGCTTAGGTATTAGTACTTCCTAAACGTGTTCGAAAACGAACAGTGGAGTGTGCGGTTTTGGAAAGGTGATCGATCTGGGGAAAGGGGGATTTGGAGAGAGGGAGAATTGGGGAATACGATCTGGGGGTAAGAGACAAGCGAGGTCCGGATGGATGTTTTAAACGGATTATGTCCGGAGGTCGATTTCCCTTCTGTTTCCGGATGACAGGTCCTCCCGGGGGACGGTAGACACGGATACAGAAAAGAGTCCTGTCCTGTGCAGTCCGCCCAGAGCGTGGTGCGAAGCTATATCGACTCGAAGTGGTTTGGGATCAATCCCAAACCACTTCGAGTCGAGTATATTTCAGGGGACACCAACCAGAGGGGGATGAGCGTTACGGGGGCGTTTTGCGACCTGTAGCCAACCACTATTCGAGTACCCGATACCTCTGTAAAAGGAATTGGGGCGTGTGGAGATGAGCTTCCATTACCGCTCTACGCTCTACGCTCTACGCTCTACGCTCGATCCAGAGGATCGAGCACCCCAACCCTGCACTGTCAAGTCCCTTGAGTCGCTGCAGTCCCTTCTTTCCCTTCAGTCGCAATGGCGCTCTATGCTCTACGCTCTATGCTCGATCCAGAGGATCGAGCACCCCAACCCTGCTCTGGCAAGCCCTTGAGTCGCTGCAGTCCCTTCTTTCCCTTCAGTCGCAATGGCGCTCTACGCTCGATCCAGAGGATCGAGCACCTACTTAAGATTCACCCGCCCATAGCGCAGGCCATCTTCGTATTTCACCACGAAGGCGGAATCGAATCCGGCGGAGCGGGCACTGGCCTGGGCATTAAGGGCTTCCTGTTGGGAGAAGTAAGATGCCAGTAAAACCCGGTATAAACCGCGGTCGATGAGGAATTCGGTTTGTAGTTTTCCTACTTCCCGTACACCATCGAAGCGGGCGGCTGTTTCCACAAATTTTTTGGTAGCGATGATTTGCACCTTATAGTAGGTGCCCTCGTAGCGGGGCGCATTGGTAGTAAACTCGACCTTGTCGAAGGGGGCAGTACCCCGTGAGGTGTAGGTCGGCAGTGGACCTTCACTTTCCGGGGTTTTTTCAATTTCCATTGTGGAGCCATCCTCTTCGGGGTCGTTCATATCTTCTTCGTTGGAAGCGTACTCATCTTCTTCCAGTGGCCCATCTTCGGAGGGTAGGGTGGCTTTCGCCAAAAACAGAGGTTGCCCGTAAGCCCGTACTGATGGGTCGGTAGTGAAGAACTCGTAACTATTGATTTCGTAACCGGGAGCTTCTACCTCCACGCGGAATCGACGGTTGGGGAGTACCTGAAAGGTATACCCGGCTGAAGTGTTAAATTCTTCGGTAATCAGGGGTTTTTCCTGTCCGTCGCCGGTGATTTCGATGATACTGACCAGATAGTTGTTCAAGGTTTCCCCGGAGGCGCGATCAAATACATTGCCCTCCAGCGTAATCGCTTCGGGCTCGGTACGGAACTCAAATATATCGTCGTCGAGGGTAGACAGTTTTTCACCGGCGTAGACGCGATTGGAAGCGAAGAAGCCTCCCGACTGATCGGGTTTGGACACATAGTAGTAATCGTCAGCACTGGAATTATAAGGTACACCGACATTTTCGGGAATAGCCCAGTTCATCATGTCGCCGGCACTTTTGAAAATATCAAAGCCGCCCATGGACGGATGACCGTTGGAGGAGAAATACAAATGTCCTTCGTCTGATTCGTAAAAGGGTGTCATTTCATCACCGAGCGTGTTGACACTGGGGCCGAGGTTGACAGGTTGGCTGAACTGTGCATCGTCGAAGCCGCGGTTCCGGGTTACATACCAAAGGTCCATACCACCGCGACCACCGCTCCGGTTGGAGGCAAAATAAAGTACTTCCACATCACCGCGGTGTACTACGTTGGGGTGGGTAGCCGTAACGCCTTTTTGGTTGATGGCATCGGGTAAACGTTGAGGTTGTGACCAGGAATTGTTTTCACGCTCAATGACAAAGATCTCACAACGGGTAGTCTGATTACCAAAGGTACCTTCCTCACAGATGGTGAAAAAGAATCGTTCTCCATCGGGGGATAGTGTACCGTGACAATACTGTCCGTTCTGGATGACCGGGAAGTTCTCGGGAATTTGCCCTTTGGACCAACGATCGCCACCGCTGGTCGAACGGTAGATGCGTGCTGTTCCGCCAATCAGGGAGGAGTAATACAGCAGGTCACCGGGGAAAGCAATAGGGCCGAATTCGTCCTCATTGCTGTTCACACCACTACCGATCAGATTGAGGGTTACATCCGAATCGGAAGCCGGAGGCATGGTTTTCGCCAATTCGGCACCCCGGATCTCGGTCTCGATAATATCCTGCAGTATCGCTTTACCATCGCCCGTGTAGGCATCGGTAAATTCCCGGAAGGCTGAAATAGCCCGGTCGTATTGACCGTCTTGCTTGAGCATACGTGCGTATTTCAAGCCTACGAGGGGGTATTCATCGATTTCATCTTTAACATGGGAATAGGCTTCTGCTGCCTGCCGATAATTGCGCAGCAGTAAATAGTTTTCCCCGGCCTTATAGATGAGTTCGGTTCTCTTTTGCTTCTTTTCCCAGGCTTGCCGGTAGGTGTCGGCGGCTTGGGCATAGTTGCCTTGCTCTTCCAGCGCTTCTGCTTGCTTGCGGAGTTTGCGCCAGCTTTGGCTTTGCGCAGATACGGTCATGAGCACCAGGCCCAATAGAAGTAGTAGGGTCCTTTTTGCCATAGCATTTCTCATTTTTTCAAAGTTGGATGTAGATAGTCAATGCCATCCTTTCCGGATAGCCCTTTTTTATTGCTTTTTTGCGGTAGGAGTAGATGTACGTAGCACTGTCTTTTCAATAACCGGTGCGAAATGTTTGTGTTCTAATTTTTGCACTTTTTGGGCAATATCTTCGGGTGAATCGGTCGGGTTTAATGGACAATCGGCCTGAAACAAGACCGCTCCCTCATCATAACGTTCATTTACGAGGTGAATTGTAATGCCACTCTTTTCGTCACCTGCCTCGTGAACAGCCTGGTGCACATGCATCCCGTACATACCCTTGCCTCCGTAAGCAGGTAACAAAGCAGGATGGATATTAATTATCCGGTCCGGGTAGGCTTCCACCAAATAA
>JASBTH010000233.1 GCA_030148525.1 Saprospiraceae bacterium
CCGGCTCGGCCTCGATCAGGGCCCAGACGCGTTCCGGATTGGCAGGTGATACGGTAATTCCGATCTTACCGACCATACCCTTGGGCAAACCGCCTCCCAGTTTTTTCCAGGAGTCCCCTCCATCGGTGGTTTTGTAGATACCACCATCCATTCCACCGCTGATCATCGACCAGGGTTTGCGCTCGGCCCGCCACATACCTGCATAGATCTCGTTCGGGTTGCGGGGGTTCATGGCCAGGGAAATAGCACCGGTCGTATCCGATAGTTGCAGGACAGCCTCCCAGTTTTTACCTCCATCTTTCGACCGGTATACACCGCGCTCGGGGTTGGGACCAAACATGTGGCCCAGAGCCGCTACGTACACCAGGTTTTCATTGTCGGGGTGCACCCTGATCTTTCCGATCTGCCCGGCCTCCGGCAAACCGGAAAAACGCCAGGTCTTGCCTCCGTCATTCGATTTGTAGACACCGTGCCCGGCCGAGGTATTACCCCGTGGATCGGCCGATCCGGTACCCACGTAGATGACGTTGGGATTAGCTTCGGAAATGGCGATGGCACCAATGGATCCGCCGAAGTAACCGTCGGAAATATTATGCCAGCTGACACCGGCGTCATCGGTGCGCCAGACTCCACCACCAGTACCCCCCATCAGGAATTCGTGGGGCCGGTCGGGATAGCCCGCCACTGCCGTTGATCGACCACCGCGGAAAGGCCCTACCATTCGGTAGGTCAAGCCTTCATACAAGGATGTGTCGATTGAATTTTGTGCGTAAGCAACATCTGGATAGAATATACCCAGACAAGCACCCAGGAGCACCAGGGTACTGATCAGATTTTTTTTCATAGTTCTGTTTTTAGCTATCGTAAAAGGTACAAAATGGCAGCAGATTGTGATATGGGGCAGGGTCAAATTTCGAAATTATACCCCGACCGCAATAGTGTTTGGTAATTATCATTATCGAATCGATACAACCAGGCACCTTTTTTAGACGTCGATTTGTCTTTCTCATTCAATTTACGGAGTACCCCCAGGGAAAAAACCTTGCGGCGAAAGTTGCGGGAATCCAATTCCCGTTGGTAGATGGATTCATACAAACTTTGCAACTGTGGAATGGTAAATTTTTCAGGCAACAGCTCAAAGCCGATGGGTTGGTGGCGGGCTTTATTCCGCAGTTCTAACAGAGCGTCCTGCACCATTTGATCGTGATCGAGAACCAGGGGCGGTACTTCGTCCAATTTATACCAGTAAGCACCGTGTTTTTCGACCAGCTCTTTATCGTATTCTCCGATGCGGATCAAAGCGTACTGAGCGATGGAAATACAACGGTAACCCGGGTCGCGGTCCGCTTTTCCATAGGCTCCTAATTGCTTAAAAAACACATCTTCCAGTCCCGTAATCTCCTGTAAGATGCGCAGTGCGGCCTGATCCACATCTTCCTGTAACTCGACAAAGCTGCCGATCAGGGACCACTCTCCCTGATTGGGACCAATTCGTCGGGGAAAGATCAATAACTTCAATTCACCATTATCAAAACCGAAGACGATGCAGTCGGTAGCGACGTACATCTTCTGTTTTTCGTTCTGCTTGTAGAGGTCTTTCACCAGCGCAATTTAATCAACCAAGGAATTCCTGCAAAGAAAGCAATTTCACCGAAAACGACCAGGGCATTTCCCAATCATCTCTTGTAAGCCCACCCCTTTTTATGAACCATATTTTGTAAAACGACGGCCAATCCATGAAAAATATTAAGCGTAAAAAAGACGCTTAATTACTTTTTTTGTACATTGGCTACTGTTACAACAAGTGAAAGATAAAATAAGGATTATGAAACTTAGGCAAGCCGTGGCGGCTCAGCTATTGCTGGGACTGCTTTTTTGCGGAAGCATAAAACCCGTAAAAACCCTGGCTCAGAGCACTTCCCCCTCCGGAATGGTAACCGTAGATGACCAAGGGGTGATGCGCTGGGAATCCGGAGAAGAAGTGTACGGATTCGGAGTCAATTATACCGTTCCCTTTGCCCACGCCTTCCGGTCGGCAAAAAAACTGGGTGTCGACCCCCTGGAGGCCATTGATCAGGATATTTACCACTTTAAGCGGCTAGGGTTCGACCTGTACCGCTGCCACGTCTGGGATACAGAGATCAGTGACACACTGGGGAACCTGCTCTACAACGAGCACTTGCACGCCTTTGATTACCTCCTGTACAAGCTGGCCCAAAACGACATCAACTACGTACTAACCCCAATCGCTTACTGGGGTAACGGCTGGCCCGAGCCCGATTATCCAACCCCGGGTTTCTCCCACAAATACGGTAAAAGTGATTGCCTGACCAATCCCGAAGCGATCAAAGCTCAGGAAAATTACCTGACCCAATTCATGAATCACGTCAATCCCTACACGGGGGTGGCCTACAAAGACGATCCCCACGTGGTAGCCGTAGAGATCAGTAATGAACCTCATCACGGTGGAGAAGGCGAAGCTGTTACTGCATTTGTAGACAAAATGGTTCGGGCAGTTCGAAAAAGCGGATACCAAAAACCAGTTTTTTACAACATTAGCCACAGCGTCCATTTTGTCAATGACTACTTTGCCGGGGGTATCGACGGAGGCACCTTCCAGTGGTATCCGACCGGACTCACCTACCAAAGTGAGTTACCCATCAATGCCCTCCCCAATGTTGACCACTACCGCATCCCCTTCGAAGCGGACATCAAAAAACACAGTGGTGCCAAGCTGGTGTATGAGTTTGATGCAGCTGATATAAACAAGACCTATCCTTACGCTGCCATGGCCCGTTCTTTTCGGACCGCTGGTATACAAATCGCCACCCACTTTTCCTACGATCCCACCTTCCTGGCCTACGCAAATACCGAGTATAATACGCACTACATGAACCTGGCCTACACCCCCGGCAAGGCGCTGAGCCTGATGATCGCCTCGGAAGTATTTCACCGGATCCCTATGTATAAGAACTTCGGTTCCTATCCCGATAATACCACCTTTGACGACTTCAGGGTCAGCTACGAGGAGGATTTAGCCCAATTAAACACCAACGATAAGTTTTACTATACGAATGATACCCGGGACCAACCAGTGGCACCGGATGCGCTACAACACCTGGCCGGAGTTGGTCAGTCCCCGGTCGTTCGGTACGACGGCACCGGTGCCTATTTTCTGGACAAACTTTCAGATAATAGCTGGCGCCTGGAGGTTTTGCCGGATGCCCTGACCGTACAGAACCCATTTGGTCGCAATGCACTTGATAAAACAGTTGGTGTCATCCAGTGGAACGATCGCTCCATGACCATCGATCTGAAATCCGTGGGAAAATCATTTACCCTGACACCAATCAACGATGGTAATACGTACACAACGACAACCTCGGATGGCTCTTTTCGGGTGCGACCCGGTGTGTACGTGGTATCTGAACAAGCACCATCAGCTGATGTGCTACGCAACTGGGAGTCAGCCAATCCACACTTGCGGTCTTTCGCCGGACCGGAATCCACGGTCGACCGGGATTACCTGACGCACACCCCGGTCCGGGCAGCACCGGCCGGAAAAGATATTCCCATAGAAGTACAGGTAACCTCCCCCCGAAAAAAGCTGAACGTTCAGGTATTTATAGGTGACCGATGGCAGGGTACTACGATCGACCTGAAACACACGGGCGGTTTCACCTATGAGGGGAGTATTCCCGCCGATCAGGTTCGTCCCGGCACGCTAAACTATTACCTCGTAGTGCATCACGAGCATGGTACGCGAACCTTTCCGGCCGATGCGGCGGGGTCGCCCTTTGATTGGGACTTTCACCAACGCAACCCCTACGAGGTGACCATTACCCCCGCGGATAAGCCAATCGTATTATTCTCAGCCGGGCGCGATGCCTATCAATGGTCGCAATCCAGGTGGAGTCGGGGCCAGCAATTGGTCGAAGAAGAATTGCCGGGAGTACAATCCCTGGAGGTAAACCTCGAGGAAGTATTTCAAATACCGTTCGCTCCGAAGGAAGCAGGTAATACCAGGGATTTCACTATCCGCCATTTCACCAAGCCCTTATTAAAGGCATTCGGGAATACATTACGGGAACGAGAAAAGCTGATCGTACACGCACGTGCCCTCAACGACAAACCCGTGCACTGCCAGATCGCATTAACGACCGATAAGGGTACTGCTTACGGATATGTTCTGAAGGTGGAGCCAGGAAAAGAACGGTACGAAATCGCACTTGCCGATCTACGTCCCGTCCCCATGGTGACCATGCCTCGCCCCTACCCGACCTTCCTTCCGTATTACCTAGAGGGAGAACGACGGGAGGGAAACTTAGACCTATCCTCCGTGGAGTCAGTACAATGGTCATTAGGCCCCGGAATAACTCCTGCTGAAGCTGAAAAACGGCAGGGAGTAGCAGTGACATTTATCATGCTGGAGTAATAACAAATAAATGTATGAGTTCTGAAATTCTGGCTATATTTGGACCGCCCACCATCAGACCATTTTTTGTTTCGGAATACCAACGACTCACTTAGAAACCTTTGGCAATCACATATCGATTGCCTTGTTCACTAGTTCATATAGACTTAGACATTTTTTTTCCAACCATGCAAATGCAACTTCCATGCTAAGGACAATTTGGATTCTGTGTTTGGTCGCTGTACCGGGCTTTTTGCTTTCGCAAAATGTAACCGGAATAGTTACCGACGCATCAACATCCGAACCACTGATCGGGGCGAACGTTCTGGTCAAGGGTTCCAGTACAGGTACCAGCACCGACCTGGACGGAAGCTACTCTATTGCTGCTTCACCAGGTGACACACTGGCCTTCTCGTATACGGGATACGAAACACGAGAATTTCCGGTCACTTCAGCAAATATGTCGCTGAACGTACAACTCCGAACAGCCAACTTTGAGTTGACCGAGTTAGTGGTGATCGGCTACGGTACGACTACCGTTAAGGACAATACGGGGTCAGTAGCTTCTATCTCCGAAAAGGACTTTAACCGCGGTAACATCGTTACGCCGGAAAACCTGCTCAACGGACGGGTGGCCGGTGTAACCATCAGTACGGGTGGTGCCCCCGGGTCGGGTTCTGCCATTCGAATTCGCGGTGGTTCCTCTTTAAGTGCTTCCAATGATCCGCTTATCGTTATCAACGGCTTGCCGATTTCCAATAATGCCATTGGAGGGGGACGTTCTATACTCTCGACCATCAACCCGGCCGACATCGAGTCATTTACGGTATTGAAAGACGCTTCGGCTACTGCTATTTACGGTTCACGGGCTTCTAACGGGGTAATCATTATTACCACTAAGGACGGAGGTTCCGATTTGAACGTCGATTTTAGCACCCAGATCGGTATCAACACCCTGCCGGAGAACAATCTCCTCGATGTGTATTCGGCGGATGAATTCCGTACCCTGGTACAGGAGCGCCGGCCTGACCTGGTCGATAAACTGGGTGATGCCAATACTGATTGGCAGCAGGAGATCTACCGCCAAACGACCTTTCAGAACTACAACCTGGCGGTCCAGGGTTCCTTGTTTAATACCATACCTGCTCGTCTGTCACTCGGTTTGACCGACCAGCCCGGAATTCGCCTGACCTCTGAGTTTGAACGGCGGTCTGCCTCTCTGAACCTGAATCCTACATTCCTCGACGACAACTTAAAGGTTACCGTCAATGCCAACGCCGCTCAGGAGCAGAACCGCTTTGCTTCCGGCCAGGAGGGTAACGCCATTACCTGGGATCCGACACAGCCCGTTTACGATCCAAGCTCGCCATTCGGGGGATTCTTCGAATACTGGCAGGATAATGGTGATGGCGTGCTGAACAGCAGCGACCTGATAGGAAATGCACCGGGCAACCCGGTGGCAGCCCTGTTGCAACGCAATGACCGGTCAACCGTGAATCGCTATTACGGTAATGCCAAGATCGACTATACGCTGCCATTCCTTCCCGAGCTGACAGCCTCCATCAACGTAGGTATCGACGATGCTTCCTCCAAAGGGCGGATAATCGTGGATGAGGATAGCCGTGCGACCCAGCCCAACGGGGAGTTCCTCGGTTCCGAATCGACCTACACCAACGATCAGCGCAACGTGCTGTTCGATGGCTATTTAGCCTACAACAAACAGCTAAATGAAAAGCTGCGCTTCGACGCAACGGCCGGTTATTCTTACCAGCGCTTTGAAAGTGAAAGCTTCAGCTCCGGTGAATTGCGCAATGACCTTCCCGATTCAGAGCCTATTTTCAGTCAGGCTACCGATTTGGTATTGGTTGGCTTATTCGGCCGGGCGAACTTTTCCTACGATGATAAATATTTGTTGACCCTGTCCATGCGTCAGGATGCCACCTCGCGTTTCAGTGAAGATAATCGGTGGGGAACCTTTCCCGCTGCAGCCTTTGCTTGGCGCCTTCGGGAAGATCTCTTCCCCGAATCGGACGTACTGACGAACCTGAAACTTCGCTTAGGCTGGGGTGTAACCGGCCAGCAGGATATTGGCGCCGGTGATGTTTACCTGGCTCGCTACAACCGTGGTCAGCCAAGTTCACAATACGCTTTCGGCAATGAGGTTATTCCCATCGGAGTACCGCAATTCCGCAATGAAGAATTAAAGTGGGAGGAAACGACCACCTGGAACGTTGGTGTCGACTACGGATTGTGGGGCAGCCGCCTCAACGGTACCGTTGAGTTTTTCTATAAAGAATCAGATGATCTGCTGGCCTTTGCCGCCATTTCGGACGGTTCCAACTTTAGTAACTCCGGCTTCCAGAACATTGGTAATTTCACCTCCCAGGGTCTGGAATTCTCCATTAACTACGACATTTTCGAGCGACGCAATGGTCCCCTGGGCTGGAATGTGAACTTCAACGCTACGGTTATCAAAACCAAGATCGAAGAGCTGGCACTAGGCCAGGATGTACGCACCGGAGGGATCGGTGGTGGTGTAGGTAATACCATTCAGATCCACCGGGTGGGCTTTGCGCCCTTTAAATACTTCGTGTACAAACAGGTGTACGATGAGGATAACAACCCCATCGAAGGTGCTTACGTGGATCTGAATGGCGACAATATCATCAACGACGATGACCGCTACCTGTACCGGAATAATCAGCCGGAATTAACGCTTGGATTCCTGACCAACTTCTCATACAACAATTTCGACCTGTCGATGAACTTCCGGGCAAGCATTGGAAATTACATTTATAATAATGTACTATCCTCTCGTGCTCAGTACGATTTGATCCAAAACATCAATGTTTTGTCAAATCTGCCGACAGCGGTGGAAGAATCCAACTTTAATACTACCGC
>JASBTH010000234.1 GCA_030148525.1 Saprospiraceae bacterium
CAACCTACGGACTGCCCGGACAGGGAGGCATAACGACCTTCTTCAAATGGGCTGATGTCGATTTTTTCCTGCTGGACGATCGCTATTTCCGCTCGCCTAATTCGCGTCGGTCAGGTGACAAGACCATGATCGGAGAAGAACAACTGGAGTGGATCATTGATGCCTTGGTGACCAGCCGGGCACCCTTTAAAATGGTGGCCATTGGCGGGCAGGTGCTAAACACCGCTCAGGTGTATGAAACCTATAGCAACCTGTTCTCCGACGAGCGGGAGTATCTGTTGCGGCGCATCGAAGAGGAGGATATTAAAAACGTCATCTTTCTCACCGGTGATCGCCACCATACGGAATTGAGCCACTACGTCAACGGGGCCGGCAACGATGTGTACGACTGGACCGTTTCGCCCCTGACTTCCGGGGCCAATACGAATGTGACCGAAACGAACCGGATGCGGGTGGAAGGTACGCTGGTGCAACAGCGCAACTTTGGCATTATGGAGGTATTCGGACCTCGTACCGAACGCAAACTGCGCATGACCGTCTATGATGTGGAAGGGGAGGAGCTCTGGTCACGTGAAATCGCCAGTCAACGGTAATTTACAAGCAGGCTGTCAACCCAACGACAATTTGGGGTGTTGGAACCCCTGACATTGGGCAACAAAACGAATGACCTATGAAATGGACCCTATTGATTATTCTGGCGGTGGCCGGAATGGCTTTCCTGGTTTCCTGTATGCAACAAGAATCTTCCGGCACGTCCGGGGAAAATGAGCCTGCCCCAATCCTTACGGAGGCACAAAAACACCTTGCCGCTGCCCGGGAGGCTCACGGCAGCGAACGACTTCACCAAAGCAACCTGGAATTTGATTTTCGGAACTATCACTACAAAATGATTCGCGACGGAGGCATGTATCAGTACGAACGCATGTTTACCGATACGTCCGGACAGCAGATTCACGATATCCTGACCAACGATGATTTTAAGCGAACCATCGACGGCCAGCAGGTTACCCTCAGTGAAAAGGACAAAAGTGCATATAGCAACTCGGTAAATTCGGTTATTTACTTTGCGACATTACCCTATTCGCTCGACGATCCGGCTGTACAATCCAGCTACCTGGGTGAAGTGGAGATCCACGATACCACCTACCACAAGGTCAAAGTAACTTTCCGGGAAGAAGGAGGCGGGAAAGACCACGAGGACGAATACATATACTGGATCCGCCAGGGAGATCACGTGATCGATTACCTGGCGTATAACTACCGGGTAAATGGCGGCGGCGCCCGGTTCCGGGTTGCCTACAATGAGCGGACCATTGATGGTGTCCGGTTTGTTGATTATAAAAACCTGAAGCCGGTGCCGGCAACGCTGGAGGTAGAAGCTTTCGATTCTCTCTATCAGGAGGGGCAGTTGGAACAGGTATCAGTCATTGAAACGTCTAATGTGGCATTGGAAGTCGGTGATGCAGAAAGGGGGCGGAATTGATAATGTTTAATGTATATTTTTTAATTAATTGATTGTTAGTGTTTTAACTAAAAATTAAAAACTAAGAATTAAAAATTAAAATTCAAGAATTACCTCCGGTTTCCATGGCGGACAAAAAGCTAAAAGTGCTGATCGTGCGTTTTTCCTCGATCGGCGACATCGTATTGACAACTCCGGTGATTCGCGGATTGAAGCAACAGGCAGGTGCTGAAGTACATTTTCTGACGAAAAAAGCCTTTCGCTCCCTGGTTGATGCGAATCCCTTCGTTGACCGCGTCTTTACGATCGACAAGCGGGTAGGGGAGGTGCTATCGGATTTACGCCGGGAAAAGTACGATCATATTATCGATCTGCACCGCAATCTTCGCAGTGGCCAGGTTAAGCGGGGCCTTTCGGCAAAACACCACTCATTTGACAAGCTCAACCTGGCTAAATGGCTACGAGTGAACCTCAAGCTCGACCGATTGCCCGATCTGCACATCGTGGATCGCTACCTGGAGCCGGTTCGTGTGCTGGGGGTCGGTGCCGACGGTGCCGGTCTGGACTATTTTATTCCGGAAGCTGAGCAAGTAGATTTGAAAGGACTGGCACGGCGGGCTTTTCCCGATGACGGACACTGGCGGTCACAGCTCCAAAGCGGAGCTTATCTGGGATTGGTCATTGGAGCGGCGCACGCCACCAAAAGAATGCCACCTGATCTGCTGATCGAGCTGGCCGGCCAGTTACCCAAGCCATTGCTTTTGTTAGGAGGTCCCGGCGACCGGGAAGTTGGTGAACGCATTGCCGGTGCCATTCCGGGCGTGGTTAATACCTGTGGTGATTTTTCCCTTCACGGATCAGCCTCCCTGATCGATCAGGGGGCCGGGCTGATCACCCACGACACGGGGCTGATGCACATTGGAGCTGCTCTGGATAAGCGCATGGTGGTCGTTTGGGGTAATACGATTCCGGAATTTGGGATGTACCCCTACGATCCGGCAGGCACCGGAAAGGCCGTTTCCTTTGAAGTAGATGGCTTGAGTTGCCGGCCGTGTTCCAAGATTGGATACCAGACTTGTCCCAAGGGACATTTTGCCTGTATGCGGAAGCAGCCACTGGCTCAAATTGCCCGGGTGGCAGGGTCCTGGCTGTAACCTGGCTTACCATTGACATGAAAAAAGTGTTAAATCATTTTGGCCTTGGTCAGCAATCGGGCTAATTTTCCGTTCTGATTCCAAGTTTTGGGTGAAAAGGCCTATCTTAAGCGGTGCTGTAAGAACAGCCTGATCCCGTTGTCTCCAAGTGGTCGAAGCCCTGCCTATCGTGCCGGATAGCAGGCTGAACGACCTCTAAAATCACCTGTATGACGATACGTACGTTTACGCTAATTATTGGTTGTTTAGGTATTCTGACCTCTCTGCGCGCGCAAGACTTGCACTTCACCCAATACAATATGTCCCCGCTGACCCTGAATCCCGCTATGATCGGGGCTTTCGAGGGTACGGCCCGTATCACCGGAATCTACCGGGATCAGTGGAGCAGCATATTGGATAATTCCTTCTCCTCCCCGTCGGTGGGTATTGATGCCCCTTTATTGCGCGGTTTCCGCGATGGTGACTGGGTAGGTGTTGGTGGTGTTCTTACCTCCGACAATGTTGGGGAGGGTGATCTGCAGGTTGGCGAAAACCTGTTGGGTGTAGCCTACCACTTTGCCCTCGATGACGATGGAGCAAATATGCTAACCCTGGGAGTACAGGGTGGGAATGTAACCCGTCAGCTGGATCCCACTGCTAACGGGTTAGTGTTCGCCGATGAGTTGCCCGAAGACGTGGGCGGAGGCGGACTCGGCCTGGGTAAGGGTGGCGACCGCAGTGTCAATGATCAGGTATCCTACCTCGATTTCAATGTGGGACTGATGTTTCGCAGCCGACAGGAAACCGGCGACCTGATCGAAGTGGGGCTGGCCTTTAACCACATTACGACACCAGAATACAGTTTTGTCTCCCGCGGAGGCAGTGGCAACAATAATGATAACGGACAGGACCGGCCCATGACCATTGCTGCTCACGGTCGCTACGACCGGGCATTAACGGATGTCTGGAGTATCGAACCCTCGTTTATGTTTCAGACGACGGCCGGCAATACCGAGATCATACTGCAAGCCCTGGGTGGTTACCAATTGAACGACGAATGGAAGCTCCACGCCGGGCCGGGGTATCGGTTTGGCGATTCCGGGCAGATCCTCATGGGCGTCA
>JASBTH010000244.1 GCA_030148525.1 Saprospiraceae bacterium
GCCGTTAGCCGTTAGCCGTTAGCCGTTAGCCGTTAGCCGTTAGCCGTTAGCCGTTAGCCGTTAGCCGTTAGCCGTTAGCCGTTAGCCGTTAGCCGTTAGCCGTTAGCCGTTAGCCGTTAGCCGTCAGCCGTCAGCCGTCAGCCGTCTTCTCAAGCAACTGCCGCTCCGCCTCCGTGACTTTGTCGAAATCAAACTGGCGCAGTATGCGGTCCATCTTCATGCGGATCTCCTGCGTGCAGAGGTTGCCGATGCTGCCTTCGTGGGTATGATCTACCTCTTTGGGCGGGTTGAATTGGCCCGATTCGATCTGTTCGCCGATGAGGCGGTAAGCATCCCGAAATGGGGTGCCGCCAAGTACTTCTTTATTCACGGCCTCGACACTGAACAGGTACTGGTACTTTTCATCCTCCAGAATATTCGGTTTAACCTCAATGTGCTGGAGCGCAAACGTCATCATTTCCAGGCACTGCTGTGTCTGATCGAAGGCCGGGAATAAGTATTCTTTTAGCAATTGAAAATCGCGGTGATAGCCACTGGGTAAGTTGGTGGTGAGCGTGCCGATCTGGGTGGGAAGCGCCAGTAATTGATTGGCTTTGGCGCGAATCAATTCAAAGACATCCGGGTTTTTCTTATGCGGCATAATGCTGCTACCGGTTGTCAACTCATCGGGGAAACGGATGAACCCAAAGTTTTGGTTCAGATACAACACCATATCGGTGGCCAGCTTATTGAGCGTTTGAGCCAGTCCGGCCAGGGCAAAGCCGATGAATAATTCCGTCTTACCACGCCCCATTTGCGCGTGCACTACATTGTAATTCAGGTCGGCAAAACCGAGGAGGCGAGTGGTCATTTTGCGGTCGAGTGGAAAGGATGATCCATAGCCGGCTGCCGATCCCAATGGATTTTGATTGATGATCAGGTAGGTGCTTAACATTTGTGTCAGATCATCGGTTAGGTTTTCGGCGTAAGCCCCGAACCACAGACCAAAAGAAGAGGGCATAGCCACCTGCAGGTGCGTATAGCCCGGGAGTAAAACGTCTTTATGCTCTTCGGAGAGGCTTTGCAGTTGAGCGAACAGTGCTTCCATGCCAGACACGACCTCCTTGAGCTGATCCCGAAAATACAACCGCAAATCGACCAGCACCTGATCGTTGCGCGATCGACCACTGTGAATCTTCTTACCCATATCACCAAGCTCCCTGGTGAGCAGGAACTCCACCTGCGAGTGCACATCTTCCATGCCGGGATCAATGGTGAATCCACCGTCGGTTGTTTCCTGGTGGAGCCTTTGCAGCGCAGCGCGTAATTGGCGTTCTTCCTCCTTTTCCAACAAGCCAACGCTGGCTAGCATGCGGATGTGTGCCAGAGACCCCAGTATATCAAAGGGAGCCAGTTCCAGATCTAATTCCCGGTCACGTCCTACCGTAAAGGCATCAATGCGTTCGTTTACGTTAGTATTTTTTTGCCAAAGCTTCATGGTCGTTTTTTTAGTTGGATTGCTTGCGCCAGGCTTGCGTGGTTGTCAATAAGGATACATAAGTGCGGATACCTTCCCGAATCTCCATCAAATCGATGTATTCATCAGCCGTATGTGAGCGGGCTGAATCGCCTGGTCCCATCTTCAGGCTGGGAATGGATAGCAGCGCCTGATCCGACAAAGTGGGCGAACCGTAGGTCGATAAACCCATGGCCTTGCCGGCCTGAACGAGGGGGTGATTCAGGTCGATCCGGCTCGAATTGAGGCGGTAGGATCGTGGGGTTAGGGTACTGCCGACCACATCCTGTAAAAGCTGGTGAACCTCCTGGTTGCTGTACAGCTCATTGGTGCGCACATCCACTACAAAGGTACAGGTGTCGGGCACTACATTGTGCTGATGACCGGCTTGTACCTGGGTCACAGTGGCCTTGGTCGGCCCCAACAGTTGACTTATCCGGTCAAAATCGTAGGCGCGAATCGCCTGAATATCCTCCATCGCCAGGTACAGCGCATTGATACCTTCTTCGCGGGCTGCGTGCCCGGCTTTGCCCGTAGCTTTACCATCGATCACCATGAGTCCCTTTTCGGCCACGGCCAGTTGCATGCCTGTGGGTTCGCCCACTATGGCTACGTCGGGCTCAGGTAACTCCTTAAATACAACGGCAATGCCGTTCGGGCCACTGATCTCTTCCTCTGCCGTACCGGCCCAAACCAGATTGAAGGGTAGGTCAGCACGTTGGTCGAGATGTAAAAAGGTAGCCAGGAGGCTGACCAGCGAGGCACCCGCATCATTGCTGCCCAGCCCGTACAAGCGCTCCCCTTCCAGCCTTGCCCGGTAGGGCTCACGCTTCCAGCCATCAACCGGCTTGACGGTATCGTGGTGGGAGTTGAGCAGCAGCGTCGGCTTGTTTTTGTCCATATTGGCTGATTGTGCCCAAACGTTGTTACCAGACCGTTTTGGATCTTTATTATGCTTTCGCAAAAAAGCATACAGTAATTCCGCTGTCTGATCCTCTTGGCGGGAGAGTGATGGCGATTCGATTAATTGTCGAAGCAGTCCGATCACTTCGTCTGTTAGTTGGTCCAGATTCATAGGTGGAGGGTTGTGCCGGCAAAGGAACCGATGTCTTCGTGGGAACTCACTTCCACATTTTTTACCCCTGCCCGCAGGGCGGCAAAGGCATTGTCAAGCTTGGGCAACATACCGCTGTGGATAATACCCTGTTGCCGGTAGGCCTGATAGTCGTCCCAGGTAATGGTTGGGATCAGGGAATCATCCCGCTCCGCATCGCGTAGCACCCCCGGTCGTTCGAAGCAGAATTGCAAATGGACCGAATATTTTTTGGCGAAAGCCGCCGCCAGGGTAGCGGCAATGGTATCGGCATTGGTGTTGAGTAATTGCCCATGCTTGTCGTGGGTGATGGCACAAAAGACCGGGGTGAACCCGGCCACCAGCAGCCGGTCGATCCCCTCGGCATCCACGGCATCAATATCGCCCACGTAGCCGTAGTCGATGGTTGTGCCCGTCCGCTTATGTGCCCGAATGCTGTTAGCATCGGCGCCACTCATACCCAGGGCATTACAGGAACGGGCCTGCAGTTCGGCGACCAGGCGTTTGTTGTAGAGGCCGGCGTACACCATAGTGACCACCTCCAGGGTGTCGGCATCGGTAATGCGGCGGCCTTCGTGCATTTGCGCGGGAATGCCCAGTGCTTTGCCGATCTGGCTGGCGCGTTTGCCGCCACCGTGAATGAGAATCTTGGGCCCCTCGCGGCGGGCAAATTGATCCAGTACATCAGCTAATACGTCGGCTTGCGCCAAAACATGACCACCGATCTTGAGTACGAAAAGCGTATCAGGCATCTTATTGGTTTAGCAGGTGTTCCAAAATAGCCTGGGCAGCCCACTGGCGATTATTTGCCTGGTGAATGACCAGTGACTGTGGGCTATCGATAACCTTATCCGCTACCACCACATTACGACGAACCGGGAGGCAGTGCATAAAAAAAGCCTGATTGGTCAGGTCCATCTTTCCCGGAGTGATCATCCAGGAATTGTCTTGCGTATGTACTTTCCCGTAATCCCGATATGACGACCAATTCTTTACGTAGACAAAGTCGGCATCGGCCAATGCCTTTTGCTGATCGTGTTCGACCGGCACATCACCAATAAATTCGGGAGCCAGTTCGTATCCTTCGGGATGGGTAACGGTAAGATCAGCATCCGTGGCCCGCATCCATTCCACAAAAGAATTGGCAACTGCCTGCGGCAGAGCCTTCGGGTGTGGTGCCCAGCTCAGTACCACCTTGGGCCGCTTAGTCTTTTTGAATTCCTCGATCGTCAGTACATCGGTCAGCGATTGGAGGGGATGGCGAATGGCCGATTCCAGACTGATTACCGGTACCTGTGCGTAGCGGATGAAGCTGTTCAGGATGTGATCCTGATAGTCTTTGTCACGGTCGGTCAAAGTAGGGAAGGTACGGATGCCGATCACATCCCCATACTGGGAAATAACGGCTGCAGCTTCGCGTATGTGCTCGGCCCGGTCGCTATTCATGATCACCTGGTCTTCAAATTCCAGCTTCCATCCCTGGTTAGCGTTCATGGTGATCACCGACATGCCGAGGCGGGTACCCGCCGTTTCGGTACTCAGTCGGGTGCGCAGGCTGGGGTTGAAAAAGACGAGGATAAGGGTCTTATGCTGACCCATATGTTCGGCCGCGGTCGGGTTACCCTTGAATGTCCGGGCCCGTTTGACGAGGGCATCGATATCCGAGATGTCGGATACTTTTGTGAAATGCTTCATGAAAAGAATTTAGAATCCAACAGATTTCAGGTTCAGTCCGGCGGTCTCTTCCAGGCCAAACAGCAGGTTCATATTCTGTACCGCCTGACCGGAAGCGCCCTTCACCAGGTTGTCGATGGTCGACAGGATCAGCAACTTATCCTCGTGTTTTTCGATCTGCAAAATGCACTTATTGGTGTTGACGACCATTTTCAGGTGAACAGGATCATTGCTGACTACCACAAAGGGATGCGTTTCGTAATAACTTTCGTACAGGCGCTTCATCTCCGCTTCCGTGGCATCCACAGTAGTGTACACACTGGCAAAAATGCCCCGGGTAAAGTTACCACGAACCGGAATGAAGTGAAGTGGTTGCTCGAAGTCATCCTGTAGTTGTCGCAGGCTTCGCCTGATCTCGTCAAGGTGTTGGTGACGGAAGGCTTTATAGACCGATACATTATTGTTTCGCCAGCTGAAGTGGGTGGTTGCTCCGGGTTTTTGTCCGGCTCCGGTCGATCCGGTGATGGCGTGAATGTGTACTTCATCCTGCAGTGCCCGGTCTGCTGCGAGTGGCAATAAAGCCAGTTGAATAGCCGTAGCGAAACAACCCGGATTGGCAAGACGGTTGCGCTGACGTATATCCGTACGGTTCAGCTCGGGTAATCCGTACACATAATCGGAGCGCAAGCGGAAGTCGCGACTGAGATCGATCACGGCCACCTGATCGGGAACCGGATTATCTTCCAAAAACCCGATGGATTGCTCGTGTCCCATACACAGAAATACCACATCCAGATCGAAGTGAAACGCACCGCTAAAGGTCAGGAAACACTCACCCAGCAGATCCTGGTGCACACTACTGACTGCTTTACCCTGTTGACTGTTGCTAAAAACGTATTTGATTTCGACGTCGGGATGGAATTGCAGAATGCGAATTAATTCGCCAGCTGTATATCCGCCACCGCCAATTATTCCTGCTTGAATCATAGGTCCTTATTTCGAGTCGCTGGTTTCCTGGACCAGCTTGTGAATTTTACTTTGATTGGCCAGGATCTTGGTGAAGCCCTTGACGTCGTCACCACTCCATCCTTTATTCATTTCACCGTAATCGCCAAAGGCGCTGTTCATCAGGTCGTACTCCGATTCGATGCCCTGTAGCTCAAAACGATAGGGGAGCAGGCGCACATGAACGGTTCCGGAAACGGTATCTTGTGTATCTCTCAGGAAGGTCTCGATGTTGCGCATGACGGGGTCGAGGAATTGCCCTTCGTGTAGCAGCATGCCGTACCAGTTGGCCAGTTGCTCTTTCCAGTACTGTTGCCATTTGGTGAGGGTGTGTTTTTCGAGCAGGTGGTGCCCCTTGATGATGATCAGGGCGGCGGCGGCTTCAAATCCCACACGACCTTTAATGCCAATAATCGTATCACCAACGTGAATGTCGCGTCCGATGGCGTAGCGGCTTGCCAGGTTTTCCAGGGCCTGGATAGCGTCGATCGGGTGCTGGAACGATTCGCCATTGATCCCGGCGAGTTCTCCCTGTTCAAATTGTAGCGTTACGGTTTGGGGGTCTTTTTCCGCAAGGGGGCTGGGATAGGCATGATCGGGCAATGCCTGGTGGGAGGTCAGAGTTTCGGCTCCGCCGACGCTGGTTCCCCAGATGCCCTTATTGATGGAGTACTGAGCTTTCTTCCATTCGTAATCATGCCCGTGTTTGGCCAGGTAGTCGATCTCTTCCTGACGTGAAAGTTGCATATCTCGAATGGGGGTAATGATTTCGAGTTCGGGACCCATAATGCCGAAGGCCAGGTCGAAGCGTACCTGGTCATTACCGGCACCGGTGCTACCGTGAGCTACCGCATCGGCCTGTATGCTTTGGGCGTAGCGGGCTACTTCCATGGCCTGAAACATACGCTCGGCACTTACCGAAAGCGGATAGGTGTTATTTCGTAAAACATTGCCGAAGATGAGATAGCGTATGCACTGTTCGTAATAATTGGGCAGAGCATCGATAGCCTCAAAGGAAGAAGCTCCCAGCTGGAAGGCCTTCTTTTCCATGGAGGCCAGTTCTTCCTCATCGAAGCCTCCGGTATTTACGGTTAAGGCATGGACTTCCATGCCTTTTTCCTGAGTCAGGTATTTAATGCAAAAAGAGGTATCAAGGCCTCCGCTGTAGGCCAGTACTACTTTTTTAGGGTTGCTCATGTTGTGTGACAATTAAGTTGGTTAAATCGTGTTTCATGGATTCTTCTTTGGAAGGGGCCAGCATGGCGGTGCAGAGGCACATCTGCCGGTTGTTGCGTTCCAGGATGTCATAGTTGGGGCAACTGCGGCAGCCCTGCCAGAAGGCTTCATCCTGAGTCAGTTCGGAGAAGGTCACAGGATGGTACCCCAGTGATGAGTTGATCTTCATCACAGCCAGGCTGGTAGTAATACCGAATACCCTGGCCTGGGGATATTTATCGCGGGAGAGTTTAAAGACAGCTTGTTTAAGGCGTCGGGCCAGGCCCATCCGCCGGTATTCAGGTACGATGATGAGTCCGGAGTTAGCCACGTAGCGGTGGTGACTCCAGGTCTCGATATAGCAAAAACCGGCGAGTTGATCACCATCCAGGGCGATTACGGCATTACCGGATTCGATCTTGGTACGCACGTATTCTGGCTTGCGTTCCGCGATGCCCGTACCGCGGGCCTTGGCCGATTCGCTGTAGTTGCGACAGATATCTTCGGCGTAGGACGCGTGCTCCGGTTGGCAAATGACAATAGAAATACTCATGGTTACTTACGTCAAAACGTGTAGGTGGATAAAATCCGGGAAAACCCCTCGGTATACTTACCAAAAAGTACATTCCCTATAGGATGCATCGGAACGAAATCCGATAATTGGATGATATGTGAGTATACCGCCCCTAAGGGCGACGCGGAAAGCGACGACGAAGTGGCGCAGAGATAGGAGTTGAATATGTATTCGTCTCGTTCATTGGGACAAAAGTAGGTGCCTTCCATATCAAATGCAATAGCGCCGTGATAAATAATCGTTAAACGACGGCAGAATTGTGGTTTTTTACGATGTCCAGCCTACAGAAAGGGTTCAATTGAGATTAGTTTTCGGGGGCGCCGAGGTCGATCCATCGGGAAATCAGCTCTATCTCTGTCTTTTTCAGTTGCACGGTGGAGGTGGCAGGCGGCATTGGTCGACGTGGGTGTTGGATCCGTTTGATAATCCGATTAGCCTTTTTCTCCACTGCCTCGTACTTGTCGAAGTGTGGTTTTTGCGGGCCACCATGGCAAGTCTCAAGATTACATTTTTGCTGAATGATCGGAAAAACCTCCTTCGAGAAAGAGGGTACGTTTACAATAGGCTCACCCGGGAGTTCAGTGGCGATACCTGCTACGGTAGAATTTGGGGCAGTGCAGGCTAACAGCATAGTCGGCAAAAACAGGATGAAGCGAAGCATAGTGTGGCAATATTATGATTTAGGCAGGGTTCGTTATGTCATAAAGGTTGAGGTTCCCACCCTCCCTGAGTTTCGGCGGGCGGGTAAGATTGAGGTTTCTTTTCAAGCTTCAAACCCACTTCCATAGCCGCCAAAACCCATTCGGGCGTATGCCTTGGCAAAGGCCGGCCAACTTCCGGTTTATTGCCATCAGTCGCTACCGCTCGTGTCCGATTTCCGACTTCCGACTTCCGATACCCCTGCTACCTGAATGATGTTAAGGTAGCTAAACCTGGTGAATCCCTTTAATATAACGTATGGACCCCGTTCTTGAGCGAATGACCAAACTATGGGTAGTAACGCCCCGTTCGCGGTCGAATTGTACGCCTTCCAGAAAAGAACCACCCGTTATTCCGGTAGCCGCAAAAAAGGTATTGTCCGACTTGATCAGGTCCTGAAGTGTCAACACTTTATCCAGGTCGGTGCTGGCTTCGACCAGGGCCGCCTTTTCGTAGTCTTTTTGTGGGTCGAGTTGGCCCTGAAAGCCAGCCCCTAGCGACTGGATAGCTGCCGCGGAGAGGATACCTTCCGGCGTGCCACCAGTTCCCATCATCACATCAACCCCGGTGCCGGGGATGGCAGCCAAAAGGGCTCCCATCACATCTCCGTCGGAGTGGAGGGTGATCCGGGCCCCAATTCGCCGAATCTCTTCCAGCAGGGGCTGGTGACGTGGTTTATCCAGTACAAAGACGGTGAGGTCCTCCATACGTCGGTCGAGTGCTTCGGCAATGCGTTTCAGGTTTAGGGTTGCCGGAAGTCGTATGTCGATAGCCTCCCGGGCCTGTGCCGGTACGACGATCTTTTTCATGTAGAGTGCAGGTCCCGGATCCCACATCGCCCCGCGTTCTGAGACGGCGATCACGGCGAGTGCGTGGTCGCGTCCATTGGCCAACAAGTTGGTGCCTTCGACCGGATCCACGGCAACGTCCACTTCGGGGCCATCTCCGCGGCCTACGATCTCACCGGTGTACAACATAGGCGCTTCGTCTTTAGCACCCTCGCCGATGACAACGGTACCACGCATGGGAACGGTGGCCAGGAATTGCCGCATGGCATCCACGGCTGCGCCGTCACCGGAAAACTTATCAGAGCGCCCCATCCAGCGGGCTGCTGATATAGCAGCCGCTTCGGTAACGCGGACCAGGTCGAGGGCTAAGTTGTGATCGGGGGTGAGTTGCTCCATAGTATCCTTGTTTTGTGGCCAAAGGTACATTATCCCGACCGACCACCCGACGGTATGCAGCTTGTGCAGATATGGTAAATATGAAAATCAGGCGAAACCACTGATTTTGGTCATCAAAAAGTCAAGGTTTTTGTTTTTTATTTGGACTTAATCTAAGTAAGCTATATTTGCGTAGGTTAATTGGTCAAGTATTCCTAGAAACAAAAGCACGAAAAATGATCAATCAGGAAAATTCCCGGAAAGAACTGACAACGCGTTTCCCGCACGAAGAGATGCAAGGACGCGCTATTGACGTTTGCAGCATGGGCAAGAAATGCTGTAAGAAGTACAAAAAGCCGGGAAAGAAGAGATGTAAGAGCTGTCCGAAGAGATAAAAAGAATGGCGCTTACTGATTCGGAGCTTGATTAATTCCCCCTTGTTACAAACCTGTTTTAGGTGTGTATCCGAATCAGACCAGCGCCATCTGATAGTAATGTAAAGCTTGCATCTTCCGTATAATCGGTGCAAAACTCGTTCTCGTAATGATTGCTAGTAACAGGCGGTAAGTACGGTGAAATCTGACTTCCGGGTACCGGACAAAAGGGACATCGTACCCAACAAAAGAGACATATTTATAAAAAATCACTGGGTCGGCGCCCAAATCGCTCCGTAAACAGCTTGCTGAAATAGTCAGGTGTCTCAAATCCCACCTCATACGAGGCTTCCGAAACGGTAGCCACCTTTCCTCCTTCCAGTAGTTGCCTTGCACTCTGCAAACGAATTTCCCGTAAATACCTTTTTGGCGAAAGCCCGGTCAACTGTTTGATCCTCCGGGAGAGTTGGCGCTCACTTAGGTTCATAGCGTCGGCCAGATCTGTGTTGGCAAACTTTGCATTACTGATCTCACGTCTTAGGAGCTCCTCTACTTCTTTTAACCATGCCCGGTCAGCAGGTTTCAAAACCACCGATTCGGGCGGTAAACCTTCCGTGCCAGCCGGCACCATGGTTGTTTTTCGTTTTTGACTAAACTGAAGCAGGTTGTGGATCCGTATTTGGAGCTCCACGGGCGAAAACGGTTTTGTCAGATAATCATCGACCCCCATAGTCAGTGCCTGCAAACGATCCTGCTGGTCGGAGCGGGCGGTCAGCATCACCGTAGGGATAGCGGCCAGGTATTCATCTTGTTTGAGATGGTGCAACAGGGTGAAGCCGTCCATTCCCGGCATCATGAGGTCGGATATGATTAAATCGGGCTGCATGCCTTCCTTCCGGATCAAGTCCAGTGCTCGGGCACCATCCGTGGCGGTGACTACCCGATAATTGGGTTCCAGCAACTCACGGATGTAAAACTGCATGTCAATATTGTCTTCAACCAGCAATAACTGTCCCGACAATTCCGGAAGTCTGTTGTCGGGAATAGGGGAGTTGTTTACATGTTGCCCGTTACCATTCCCGTTATTCAAGTGTCCCGGATAGGGGCGTTCGTTTTCGTTGGGTACCGCTTCAACCAAAGGCAGTAACACGCAGAAGGTAGTGCCCTTCCCCCTGGTGCTTTCAACCGATACCGTACCCTGCATCAACTCCACTAATTCCTTTGTAATGGCCAGACCAATACCACTACCCCCTTCCAGGGGCATTTCGTGTTGTCGTGTTTGGAAATAGCGATCGAAGACCAGCGGGATTTCTTCGGGAGGAATACCACGGCCGGTATCCGAAACGGAAATCTGCAGCATGTCGTCAACCGGAGCGGCTTTCATCTGTACTTTGCCCGAATAGGGAGTGAATTTGATTGCGTTGGAAAGCAGGTTGTTGAGGATTTTTTCCGTCTTTGGCACATCCAGCTGTACCCATTGGGGCAGGGAACTGTCCAGTTCGAGTTGGAAATCATGCCCCTTCACCTGGGCTGCGGATTCAAAGTGTTGAAAGGTGCGTTTCAATAATACCGGCAGCTCGGTCGGGCTTGGTTCCGGCCTGATATGCTGATCCTCCAGGCGTGCCAGGTCGAGTATCTCTTTCACCATATCGTTCAGGCGGTGACTATTCCGACTGATCTTGGTCAGCCAGTTGCGTTGTTTATCGGGTAATTGGGATCCAAACTGATGGAGGTAGTGATCCATGGGACCGCTTACCAGGGTTAAAGGTGTCCGCAGCTCGTGCGCAATATTGGTGATGAAGCGCGATTTTTGTTCATTGAGGGTCTGCCATTGCTCCGACTCTTTTTTTAATTGTTTTTGCTGTAGACTTCGCTCCCGGTTCCATAAAAGGAAGGCCCCGATAAACAGTAACAGAAGGATGAGGCTTCCGCCAAAAATCAGACGCCGCTGTTGCCGGGCCAACTGGTTTTTCTGTTCCAGGAATTCGATCTGTTCGTTTTGTTGGGACAGGAGACGTTCCTTTTTTTCGGCTTGGTAGGACTGTTCCAACAGAGCGATTTGACCGGCAGTGGCTGCCTTATTCAGGCTGTCTTGCAAATCTACGTAGCGCTCGTATTCACTCAGGGCAGCAGCATACGCTCCCTGCGCTTTTAAAATGTACACCATCGACTCCCGGGCTGCCAGTGTTTTGTCAGTATCGCCAATTTTCCGGGCGATATCTAATCCCCGCCGGATAAAGGTCAGGGCTTCGTCGAGCTGCCCCCGGTCAAACCGGATCTTTCCCCGATATATGTTTGTTTCAGCCTTCGGTGCGCTGATGTTTAATTCATCGGCCAAATTAGCAGCATAAGCGAGAATCGAGTCTGCCCGGTTTAAATCCCCCTGCAAATAAAATACGACGCCCCGATTGGTGTGAATGATAGCATTCGCGTAGGGATAATTGAGCTTATTTGCCCAGCTAAGGGCCTCATCGTATGCGGCCAGGGCCCGATCGTAATCCTGCAGGGCCTTGGCGACCAGACCATAATCGTTCAGTAATCCCAGTAGCGTCCAGCCGTCCCCGTATTCCCGGGCAAGGGCAAGACTCTTACGGTAAATACTGTCGGCGTACTCAAACTGATCTTGCTTTTTATAGGCAAGCGCTATTTGTTGGTACGCACGGGCAATATCCACGGTGTCCTGATCCGCCTCTGCCATCCGCAGCGACCGCAAGGATAGTTCCAGTGAATTGGTAAATCCATTCTGACTGAACCGGATGGTAGCCAGGTAGATAAGGCGGTCCCTGATGCGTTTTCGGTCTCCCTTGCCCTCTTCTATGTCCAGGGATAAGGTGGTATAAGTAAAAGCGGAGTCCTTTTTACCTTGCAAAAACAGAGCATGACCTATTTCCATATAAGAGTCACTGATCAGAGAAGAGTCACCACGATCGGTGCTCCAATCCAACAAGTCCCGATAGGTATCGATAGATGCCTGGTAAGCTCCATCCTTTTGGTGTAACCTTCCTTTAAGCCATAGTGCTTCGCCAAAAAAGCTGTCCTGTCGTGCATCGGGCAGCGTAAGCAGCGTATCCAGTGAATGAAAGGCTGCCATTCGGTCGCCACCTTCATCCAGGTCTTTTGCTGATTCAAAGCGTTGCTCCAATTCAGCCCGTTGTGCCAGCGTGATTGGAACAGATATAAAAAGGAACAGGACCAGCAGTAGCTGTGCTTTGTTGTTCGAGGGCATAATTATGGCGTACTAAGGAGGTACAGTAAACTAGTTGTTATTTATCTGAGGCGGGGGAAATGGAAAAGTACCCCAAATTATTGAAAAAGGTATCGGGACGCAAGGGAGAGACTCCGTTTTATGGGCTCTTTGTTTATGTATTACTGTACCAGGAGGGGCGTGAAAATTGGCTTTCGCCAAAAACACGAAAAGAGCTGTGCGGGTGCCCGCACAGCTCTTTTCAGTGGTGTAAGTTTTGGATTGTCACTTCCGGCAGGCTTGCTTTTGGCAAATACCCCGGAAGTATTATAAGTACAGCTAGTCTTCAAAAAACTCTTCTAACTGCTCCACATCACCCAGCGTGATTTTTACGGATTGGCGCTGGCGTTCAATGATATTGCGCACGTGGTCGGGCAAATCTGGTAATTCCAGGAATTTATCGTAGGCACCCAGATAGACTTTCTCACCGCGTTCCACTTCTTCCAGCAGGGCTTCCTCGTCGTTGCCGGTGGCATAGGCTTTAATATCGAGCCAGGTACGGTGCAATCCACCTTCAATACTGCCGCCTTTGTCGACCTCACCATCGAGGCTTCGTATCAGGTCTTTGATCTGGTGCCCGTAGTGATAGCGGTGGGCAATTTTTTCCTGAAAATACGCACGGAGCAGGGGATGTTTACTCTCGTTCTTGAGGATGGTGTACCCTTTTTCGGCGTCGTAATTGCGGGTTAATAAATGATTTAGTTCGCGAACAATAGTGTCGTTCGACATTAGGTATTTGTTTTGTAGGTTATTGATTATCAATTATGTACAAGTAAAAAGGTTGACGGCGGTAAATGTTTGCTCTATTTCCCGATGTGTTTCCCTGGCAATAGTCCCTTTCTTTTAAGCATTGTGATCACTTTATCGCCTATTCCCCGACGGATTGCCGGGGAGATATACACAGCATTTTGGTCGCTCACGGCATGGAACAAGCCTCCTGATGGCCACGGTTGAAGGGCATTGCAATGGGTTTGGTTTGGCAGGTCAGGAAGTTTTAGTATTTTCTAAGTATATGATTGTAAGAGTATTACGATTAAATAGCTTCTGACCAACCAAAACCTGATTATCATGAAAGCATGTATTTCCAGCCTTTTTGTTC
>JASBTH010000245.1 GCA_030148525.1 Saprospiraceae bacterium
TGGGGCCGGCAATACGGTAGTAGTCAAGGATCGGAAGTGCGATATTATTGCGTTCCGGTAAAATGGTTTGTACGCCAAAACGAGCTGCCAGCTGGTTCCGGTTGGATAATGCCCAGTAATACCGTACATCGTGCTCCATGCGTACGAAGCGGTTGTGTAGCTGGTCAACGGTGTTTTCTCCTTCCGGAAAAAGCCAACTGAAGCCGTAGCCAATAATACCCTGGTAAGAGAGCTCGTGGATGTTGGTATCTTTCAGGCGGCTATCGTACCGAAAGGTGAAATTCGGCTGGACAGTCAGGATGTTTTCCAATTGCAGGAGGTAATTCTCCTGTTCCAATTCCTGAAAGACGAATTGTAGCAATTGCTTTAGCTGAGGATCCCGAAAGCGAGTAGTTTGGTAGCTGAAATTGATTGGCTCAAAAGTGTTGAAGATGGTAGCCTGACGTTGCCAGGTGTAGGACCAGGCTCCCTCGTATTGTTGAAAATTTAGGACGGAAGTAAAGCTGCTATCCTGTGCCAGGGCTCGTTGGAGATCATTAAGTCCTAGTTCATCGATCTGGGGAGCTGCACTGGCCAGCGGAATATTCACACGTTCACCTTCCAGTCGAGCGCTAAAGGTGGTACGGGCTTGCCGCAGGCGGGCCCGAAGGATGTCAGGGGTAAAAGGAATCAGTAGCCCCGGCAAGCGCAATTGGCCTTCAAAATCGGTTTCCCGAAAATTTTGATTCTGTGGTGCATTGGGAAGGGGTATATTGAATGTACCCGAACCGGTTAGTCGCAACTCTTCCGCTCCGCCCAACAGGTTGCGGTTGATATAGGTAACGGAGAACTCCGGACCCCAGAATGCCGCCGGTTTATAGGTCAAACCCAGTGACCCCTCAATGGTTTGCCGGGCGCGAGGTGTCAGGTAGATATCCATATCCAGGAGGGAGTCTAAACCGACGAGCTGGTCAAATCGCATATTCACGAACCGGTAAAAGCTGATATGGGAAAGTCGGGAGAGCGTATTTTGGCGACGATTCGGTGAGTACCGGTCAGTCAATCGCAACAGGATACTGTTTCGCAATACTTTGGGCGCTACCTCCAGGTTTTCGTAAATGATTTGCACGTCCTCGTATTGTAATGTATCGAGCACGGATGCCGGTTGCTGATCGTAATCGGCGTAAAGCCGTATGCGGCCAATGCGCTGCAGACTCAACGCCCGGTCGGGTAAGTCCGGAGCCAGCTCCAATTGTAACCAGACTTTGTGCCTGGGGCGGTTAAAGGTATCTGCTTTCCATACCAGGTATTTACTTTGGAAAAAATAGTAGCCTTCATCCCTCATCGCATTGGCGATTCGTTCATTCTCTTTCCGCAGATCACTCAGGCGATAGGGGTTACCCGGGCGGACCAGGCGTTTTTTACCCGGTGACCGTGCGATTCGTGACAGGGCACTCGAGGGAAGCTGGTAGGTGATGGAATCAATGCGGTAGGGCACCCCCAGTTGGACATCGTATTCGATGGACGCCTTGCGTTTTTTCTTGCGAACTCCGGCCTCGACAAAGGAGTTGAAGTATCCTTCATTAAAAAGTTGTTGCTGCATCCGGCTGGCGTTTTGGTCCACCGTTACCGAATCAAATACGACGGGTGGCTGACCAAGCCTGGATTGCAGGGTATGCCAGAGTCCCTTTTCTTTATCGGTTGCAAAAAGGTTGTACAGCCAGAGTCGGACGGGTAAACCTAATGTTTTCCGGTTGGGACGTTGCAATTGGACACTAGCCATGGATTGCTCCAGTTTGCCCGCTCCGGTGTAGAGATTGCTGTCAGGGCGTATGTTATAACTGGCACCCGTGTATAAGTGTTCACCGGGACCCAGGGTTTTGGTGGTGGAGCAAGAGGAGAGTGCTACCACCAGTATCCAAAGTAGAAACATCCAATAAGGTTGCGTCCGGCTATTCATCTGGTGAAGAACGTTTTTTATTAGTGAACAGGCGTACTTCGTCAAAGTCTTTGGAAAAAACTAAGGCGCCGCCGAGTCGCATGGTATTACCTCCTGCAAAATCATCCTCATCCCGCCGATTAAAAACCTTAATTTTCAGCACCCCGTCGGGTGTGAGTAAATAGGTGATGCTCAGATTGTCTAAAAAAGCCTGAGCATTAGAATTAGGATCATCCCGGGTTGTGGCAACTCCGTCGATGCTGATCTGAAGTCGGTCGTCCAGAAATTTTTTGCGTAAGCTAACCCGGAAATTGGTGTTCTCGAATAATGCCTCCCCCTGACCGTTGGATTCAATACCAAAATTGAGCTCCACAAAGCTGATGTAATTATTGGCCAGTTGATTGAGCTGATTAGTGATGAAATCATTAAGGCCCGATTGAATATCAAAATCAACAAGTGGACCACTCGGTTGTGCTCCCTGGGCCATAAACCCATTGAAGAGGATCAGACTGAATGCCTGTGTGTTTAATTGGGAGGGGTCAGTGCGAAGTTGCGCTAAGGCGCTGGAGGCCCGGCTGTTGGAATTGCCATCCAGGCGGATATCTGTTTGCAGTTCAATGTCTTTCAGGGTGCCTCCTACCAGTATTTCAACTAAAAAACTTGCCGATCCCGAATCCGTATCATCGTTTTGACTGCCTCCGGTTAACATGATCAATGGTAATAAGGAAGCCTGAGTGCGATACTGGGTTTTTAAACTCAGGGATGGGTCGTAGGGATCGCCGGTAAATTGTACATAGGAGTCTTCTCCTAGGCTAAACGTTCGCTTGATTACTTCGGAATAGGTGAACCGGTAAACGCCTTCACTAATATCCATCCGGCCGCTCATCTCCAGAGTGCCTCCCGAATTTATCCGCAGGGCCAGGTTACCTCTGGCTCGCCCTACGAATTCATCTCCGGTAATCTCGTCCATGATCACCGTGGCGCGAAGGCCATCGGTAACTTCCAGGTTGAGTTCTAAGTCGTATCCAAACCGGCGCCGGTTTTCCCTTTCATCTACCGGAGGGGCCGGCCCTGGCTCGTTGCGGGCTTCCAGGTCTACGAAATCAACAATGTCTTTTCCACTGTCGATCCGGCGGGAACTGCCGGCGGGTAACACATAGGTTATGCTTGAGTTGGCCCGGTTACTCACCTGGGCCCGGATAACAGGCTGGTAAACGGAACCGCGCAAGCTGGCCGATACATCCACCCGCATAGTACCGTAATACAGGTCGTTATCAGTACGGGTGGTCCGTAGAGCCAGGAAATCAGTGGCTGTAATATTCAGGTTGAAACTAAAATCGCGAAAGTTGGTGGTTGGTATACTTCCGGTCAGGTTGGCAATGCGACCATTGGGGTCTTTTAAATCCCAATCGGAAAACTGAATCCCCTTTTCGGTAAAATCAATCCGGGATTCGGACACCGTGTAAGGGACCAGGTTGACAGCCGGAATTATACGTGCCTCCTTAATGGCCAGCCCACCGCTTATGTCCGGGTTAGCAGGTTGCCCGGATACCTGAAGTTCGCCGGTAGCAGAACCGGTTAATTCCCGGACACTTCCCTGAGTGAAGGGTTGGATACTCGCGAGGTTCAACGTGCGAATGTCGGCCTTAATGTCTAGTGTTCTATCAGTTTTCAGGAAATAGTTGCCATTTACCGAAAGGCTGTTTCCGGCACCCTCGAGATTGGCTCTTATCCGGGCATTTTCCTTAATGCCACCTCTTATCCGCGCATCCAGATTCCCCATGGGGGCATTGAGTACGGTCAGGTTATCGACAAAAAGGGTCGATTCCGCCTCCAGGCTCTCCCGTAAATGATGCAGGAAGACCTGCCCGTTGAGAAAACCGGCTAAGAGCTCCCCTTCGTATTCCACCAGGCTGGAGATGTTCTCCAGTCGAAAATTGTTGAAGTTTATTTCCAGTGCATCCCGAAAAGCCTGGCTGCCGGTTAATTCGACCATTTGATCCCGGTAAGTTAGTCGCCAGTTTTTTACGTCGATTTGCTGCGGACGAATGGTCACCAAATTATCGTCGGGCAAGGTCCACTTCTGGTAATTTAACCATAGGCTGGGACTTAGCGCCACCTGAACCGTAGAGTCACCGGGGCCGATATAGGTTTGTATCTCAAAACGACGCTTACCGCTCAAATCGCGCTGCAACAGCCGGTTGCGAATCAGTCCACCGAATAATTGTCCTTCGAGCGTCAGATCGTTGATATCGAACTGGTCCGAGACGGTCACCTGATTCCAGTGCAAGCGGTAATTCAGGTTAAGCGGACCAGAGTTGAGGTTGGTCGTAAGGCTATCGATCCGCACGGGCCCGTAATCGAGATAGGGCACCCGCATCCGCGTAGTAAGGGTTTGTTGCTTATCGTTAAAGCTTCCCTGAATGAAAAGGGGACGCATGGCCCGTAACCCCGGTATAATACCGGAAGTGAGTAACTGCGTTTCGAAAACCCGCAGTTCGTAATTGAAATACGCCTCGGTCCCCCTGGCTAGTCGCAGACTTAGTGGATTGCTGCCTTCCAGGTGGTTATTGAGGTGTTCGCGGATGCGCTGGTTGATATTGGTAAGGTCAAAACTGCCCGCCAGGTTCCCCACCAGCAGATCGGACTGAATGTCCAGTTTGTTATTCAATGAATCGAGGCGTACATCTACCAGCAGGCTATCGATCACATCGTAGGTAGAATCAAAGCGCACCCGGGTATCACGTATAGACAATTCCCCCCGGAGGTTTGCCGGATCAAAACCGCGTACCCGCGCCCTTAAATCCGATGCCATGGTAAATCGCTTTTGACTCAGACGCAGGCGCTGGAAGTCGAGTCTGCGTATATCCAAACGAGTATACAGGTAGGGTAGGGTGTCGGATGGTTGGTAGCGCATATTGCCACTGATCTGAGCTTCGCGCTCATCCAATTGCAGGTTACCGGTGATCAGATCGGGTTCCAGTCGGCCACGTACCCACAGGCCCTGCCCCCAGCCGTAGGTATTGGCGGCACTAATACGAAGGGCGAAGGTGCCTGAGGATGCACCATCACGCAAATTGGCTTCTCCGTATAATCGCCACGGCACAAGCCCACCGCCCGGAAGCTTTGCCATCCAGCTGCGCGGTACCAGACGATCCACCGTTATTGAGTCGCTGCGCAGAACAGTCGCCAGGGTGGTGTCATTCTGGGTCGCTTCCAGATCGACGGTGCCCACCGATGTCTGCACCCGTCCCGTGGATGCAAAAACCGCGGAATTTCCCGTAAAAGTCAGATTTGCCGACCGAAGATCAGGCATCCGGAATGAGTCGGGAAGGGCGATCATGGGCAGCAATTCCTGTAGCTGACTGCCGGAAGCGCGGCCAGTTTCCACGGCCAGATCGGCTTGCATCTGATCCGGTCTGCTATACCCCGCCACGGACCCCGTAATGGACACCGGAACGGATTGAGTACCCTGAACAAGGGACAGTCGCATATCTGGCTCAACCAGGTCGGGTGATAAAAAGATGGAGCCTTGCAGTAACACATTATCAGGGTATTGAATACCAACCGGTAATACTGAATCCGGAGTAAATGCCCGCAGATCGGAACGGTTTGACCAAAGCGAATCAATTTGAACGTCGATTTCCCAGGGTAATTTATCCAGGGTATGCGCAACGCCGGCCCAGGCTTTTACCAGGGTAGCCATCGGTGATTCGGGGCGGGAAGTCCGCAGATCTATGTCGGTCTCCAGGTCATTAAGCAGTCCGGTAACCCGGCCGGTGAGTTGCGTATAGGGAGGAAGCGCAACACCATTTGGCAGGCTGCCTTCCGGAATAAATGCACGGATGGCACGGTCCGACGCCTCCAGTCCGAGGATGCGCATATCCAGTCGGGTTTCCATAGGGTCCGGTAAACCAGTAATACGCCCCTGACTTCTGAATTGCAGGCCCCAGCCGTTGGCGCGCAAACGAGGAATCTGCAGGTCCCCAAGCCTTCCACTGGTTTGCGCCTGAAGCATCAGGGTGGAATCGCGATTAGCACGAAACCAAAATTGTTGGCGGAGTGCCGGTGCGAAAAAGCCCATATCCCGTGCGTGTACGCGGCTTCGGGCTATCTCAACCGCCAGTCCCAAATTCCGAACGGACTCGGTGATTGTAATATTGGCCGCGGGAATCCGTATGTCCGAACGTTCCGTTTGCAGGGATAATCCACCTACGGCAACCTGGTTATTCCGAAACAAGACGTCTCCTCGTAATTCCCGGATGGACATGCCTGAGCCCAGATTACCACTGAGTTGCGTAATATTGGCCGCTACATTTCCCGTGTCAAAACGAATGGAATCCAGTGTGCCGGCTAATTGGTCAATGCGGAGGTGATTTGGATCAAAGCCTTCCGCGACCGACCTGTTCTTGCGATCGAGCCTGAATTGTCCTTCCCCAAGGTCAAATGTATTGGCGGAGGTAAAAATACCATCATCGGTCAGGCGTACCAGGATATTTTTGGCGGAAGCCGAACCCAGACCACTGGCCAGCACTTGCTGCGCCTGATCAATTTGTATCGATGCTTCGTCCAGTAACAGGTTGCCTACGCGAACCCGCAGGGAAGGCGCTGATCCGGCGGTTTTAGTACTGTCCGCTACCGGGGAGGTATCGTCCTTCGGAGATGATTGTGCCAGTTCTACGTTTACTCCTTTGATCAGCACATCGGGCAGATAAATATCCTGCCGCAGGATATAGGAATCGGACATGCTGGCTTCCAGTCGATCAAGGGTCGCTCGCAGGGCCAGATTTTTCTGTTCCAGAAGAAAATCGATGTCCCCGATATTTATGCGGGCCGGATCGACGACTACTTCCCAGGCCAGTGGATTGGATGGCGGGGGCTTGTTCTTTGGGGAACTGGCAAAGGCTTCCCGCAGCATGGTCAAGTGCGGTTCGGTGGCATCCAGGTGTACCCCGTACAGATCCAGTCCGTCGACGTAGAACCTTTTTTGCCACAGTCCTGCCAGGGAAAAGCGGGCATCGAGGTGTTGCGTGTATAAGAGCGTATCGTTTTGCAAGTGACCACCGACAAATACTCCTTCGAGGCGCAGCGAACGCAGAGGGCGTAGCCGGACGCGGTCAATACGCACTTCCGTATCCAGTTTGGACTCCAGATACTGGGTGGCCTGACCGGCGAGGAATTGCTGAATACGGGGAATATTTAGTAAACCATACAGCAAAACCAATAGTAACAGAAGGCCCCCAAAAAGGAAGCTCAACAGTCGAAAAGTTCGTCGAAGTGCAGTTCGGCGTTTGCTCATGGAGTTATTTGATGGCCAGGCCGGAAGCGAAAATGCGTTTTTTCCGTGAGATTAGCGTCGTGGCTCTGTTTTAGTCTTTAGTTCAACGTGTATTTACGGTGGGTGTTGAGTCTAAATCGGCAAACCAGACAAATTCAGCCAGCTTCTCAGTATGGATTTCGTATTTTCCGGATATGCAGTACGTAATCCATACCGAGTCATTGCATTTTGGCTTTCGCAAAGGCCCGCTGATCGCCGATGGACTGAACCTGGAAATACCCGAGGGAAGCGTATACGGCTTGCTCGGTGAAAACGGGGCCGGTAAATCTACTTTGATTCGATTATTACTTGGATTGCGCAAGCCCCAAAGTGGCTTGGTCTATCTTTTTGGGAAACCACTAAACGAAGCTCGCCCTCTGGTTTTCCAGCGAGTGGGCCTGGTATTAGAACACCCGCGAGCTTACCCACACTTGACGGTGCGCTCTTATCTGTCGGTAATGGCTACCTACTGTCAGCTGTCGGCAGTGCGTATTGACCGGGCGCTGCAAGACACCCAATTAGCAGCGGTTGCTGGCCGGAAGGTACGGCAGCTATCGACGGGGCAAAAGCAGCGATTGGCCCTGGCACAAGCTATGATGCCCGAACCGGATGTATATCTGCTCGATGAGCCGACCAACGGACTTGACCCCGCAGGTATTGCCCTGGTGCGTTCCCTCCTCCGGCGTTGGCATAAACAGGGTAAGACCATTTTGATCTCCAGCCATCAGCTGAGCGAGTTGGAGGGGTTTTGTACGCATTTTGGGTTGCTCCACCAGGGGGAATTGGTATTTCAGGGAAGCCGGGAGAAACTTACATTACGCAAGCAACATAACCTGTCGGTATCGCTGAGTTGTTCGGAACCCGTCAAAGCCGCCGATATCCTCCGTGAACAGTTTTGGGAGGTTAGGGTTTTGCCCAATGATCACCTGGAGGTACAGATCAAATCGACTTCGGATTCATCCCGCATCAATGATGTACTGCGGGCCGCCGAGATCGAATTGTACGAGATGCAGATACAGCGCCCACGACTGGAAGATATTTTCTTATCGCTAACCAAGACCAATTGATGTATCCGAGCATCCTTGCCGAATGGCAAAAAGCAAAAGGTTCCATGGCTCTGTGGCTGGCCGTATTAGGTACGGTCTTTAACGTATTCCTGTTCGCCGGAGTCGCCCTGGTTCAGCATCCACCCGATTTAAACTGGTCAGCTTACCTGGCCATCCATTACCAGGGCATTTCTACAATGATGCTTCCCTTGTTTGTAATCATTTTATGCAGCCTGGTCCACGACCTGGAACACCGTAATGGCCATTGGGAGCTACTGCAAACCAGCCCGGTAGCGCCCGGCGCATTGTACCTGAGTAAGTGGATATTTATGCTGCAGTTATTTGTGGTGGCTCATATAGTGTTTGTCTTGGGGTTATTAGGTACTGGTTTTGCATTGGGGTGGTTGATTGATGATTTTATTGCCTTACGGCAAAAACCGGATTGGTCGGAACTGCTTCAGTTGATCGGGCTGACGATAGCCAGTGTTTTGGGCATATTAAGTGTGCACCACTGGTTAAGCCTTGCTTTCTCGCGTTTTATTGTGCCGCTGACCATCGGTATTTTAGGCTTTGTGGTAACCTTGTTGTTGCAAAACGGTGGTTGGGACTACCTTTGGCTACTGCCGTACGCCCCGCCACTGGAATACGTGCGGTATTGGGAGCAGCTGCCACAACCGACCTGGTTGGGGGTATATTCCGGTATTTGGGTGAGTTTTGGGTACGGAGCACTGGCACTGATTGGCGGGTATTTTTGGTTTCTGCGCAGGTGGTAGTTTTACAATCGACGAAAAGAGGGTACTTTTGTTCCGATTTTATGGCCTCGTAGTTCAAGGGATAGAATAGGCGTTTCCTAAACGCTAGATCCGGGTTCGAGTCCCGGCGAGGCCACGAATGCCTACCGGGGATTTCTGGCAGGGTATGAAGCGTTTTTTTGCTTTTTTATCCTTTGATAGGTGTTTCATGGTGAAACCTTACCAGAAATCCCCGCCTTTTCATCGCTGCAGGTGGACCGTTCTCAGGAGTATGATGTGCCCGACTTGCCAGGTCGCCAAAGCAGTAACGCAGGTATTCGATTTCAGATTGACCTATGTAGAATGATACCTACAGCTGTTAACCTTCTATATAGTCCCCTTTCAACCCACCACTAAAGTGGATGGACTTATGATCTCCGCTTTCCCTGCCCGCCGAAGCCCGCATGGGCGAAGGTGGGCCGATTTTCGACTTCCGATCACCGATTTACCGCTCTACTGTGTATATTTAATTGGCGGAAGTTCTCATGGGCTTATACGTAAATCTCCCCGACCACTATCTTTCGATCAAAAAACTATGTAAAAGCATTTGTCTCGCAGGAATATAGGCGGGAATGCGAGCTACAGATACCAAAAGCTTGTGCATTAAAACCCATTGCTGATGAAGCGTTCACTCATTTTACTACTCCCGTGCCTGGTACTGTGTTGCCATTTGTCTGCGCAAATTGATTCACTCAAGAGTCTTTACCAATCCACAAGTTCTGATTCTGTACGCATGGAGGTATTGAATGAGTTGATTGCCTATACCGCGTATAATGACATCAGTCAGGCGCTGAGGTACGGACATCAATTTGACTCCATTGCCGCCGGTATCGGGCATGATGAACGCATCGCTCATGGTAAAAAACTACTGGGCATCTGTTACTATGTAGCAGAACAGTACGACCGGTCGGTCCAGTACTATCTGGCCTCCCTGGAAGGATATAAGCTGCTTCGCGACACCTTTGACATCGGGATGATCTATAACAATATAGCCTCGATCTACGACGTGACGGATGATCCGGAGCAGGCACTCGAATATTTCGGTCAGGCAAAAGCGTATTTTGACCAAACTGATGACCTGGAGTGGCAAGCCCTCATTCGTCAGAACCTGGCTACCCAATATGAGAAAACGGAGCAACCCGATACGGCACTGATCATGTACCGGGAAGCCTTAGAACTGTACGAGCGGCCCGAAGTGAGAGCGAATGCCTACGGCCCTTTGTACAACAGCCGCCTGGCCATGGTCCTGGTGAATTTATCGCGCATTCACAGCCTAAGGGGCGAAAATGAATTATCCATTTCCTACGGAGAGCGTGCCCTTTCCCTGTCGGACGTTGACCTGGACCCCTATTCCCTGATGCAGGCCAAGAATGCACTGGGTAAAGCCTATCTGGAGGAGGGTAATCTGACGCTGGCGACGGGACATTTACGGGAATCACTTGGGCTGAGTCGCGAGTTGGGAAATAACGTAATGATCGCAAATAACCTCGGGTTCCTGGCCGAGGCCTACCAGTATCGAGGAGATTACCGACGAGCCTTTGAAGCCAAGAACGAACAAAGCAGGGTTGTAGATTCCCTTTTCGATAAACGCCGCGAAGAGGCCATGAATGAATTGATCACGCGCTACGATACGGAGCAAAAAGAACAGGAAATCGCGCTTTTGCAGAGCAGTAACCAGATCAAGGATCTGCAAATTGCCAAGGCTCAGCGGGAGCGCTGGCTCTGGGGAGGCGGATTATTGATGGTCTTGACCCTGGCGGGCGTTTTCTTTTTCTTTTTCCGCTTAAATTCCCATAAGAATCAATTATTAGCCGAGCAGAATACTACCATTCAGCGGGCACTGAATGAAAAGGAAGCCCTGTTGCGGGAAATTCACCACCGGGTCAAGAATAACCTCCAGGTGATCTCCAGCTTGTTGAGTTTGCAGGAACGTCGGATGCAAGGCGAAACGGGTGTATTGGCACTACAAGAAAGCCGCAACCGGGTGCAATCAATCGCGCTCATCCATCAGCATCTGTACCAGCAGGAAGATGTGAGTCGGATACGCATGCCCGAGTATTTTGCGGAGCTCGTTCGACAGGTACAATCAGGCTTTGCGGAAGAAAATAAACAAGTAGTTATTGACCTGCGAATCGACGATGTCAGGCTCGATGTGGATAGTGTAATTCCATTGGGACTCATTGCCAATGAGTTATTGACCAATGCATTCAAGTATGCCTTTCGGCAAAAGCAGGCGGGCCGTATTGAGCTTGCCTTCCGGCAAAAAGCGGATGGTGCCTTTCTGCTGCGGGTTAGTGACGATGGTATCGGATTGCCAGTCGATCAGGTCGATGGGAAGGGCAATAGCTTTGGTATGAAGCTTATTCGAACCTTTGCCAGCAAATTGAAATCAGAGTTACAAATTGCGAGTGATGCGGGAACACAAGTGTCTTTGCACATTCCATCTAATCAACTAAATCAGGTAGCATGAAGGGACGATCGGTACTGATCGTAGAAGACGAACCCATTGTAGCGGAAGATATCCGGGAATCGCTGGAAGAAGTCGGATTCCGGGTGGTAGGTGTAGCCTACGACAGCGAGGATGCCCTGGATTTGTTGGGTAAACATAGCATTGATATTGCCCTGTTGGACATCACTTTGAGCCGACCAATGGAGGGCATCGACCTGGCTAACCAGATCAATAAAAAGCATCCCATGCCTTTTGTTTTCCTCACGGCCTTATCCGATCAGAGCACCCTGGAGGCTGTGCGGGAGACCCTCGCCATGGGGTACCTGGTCAAACCCTTTCGCCCGGCCGAATTACACACGGCCCTCGAGTTGGCGCTGAGTAATTACTATCGCCAACAGGAAGTGGAGCCCCTTAGCCGGGACACCCTCAATAGAAGCCTGGTCGAGCCGGTCAGTAAGCGCGAATGGGAAGTACTCCAGCTGTTACTCGCCGGAAAATCGAATCAGGAGATCGCCTCGGAATTATTCGTGTCGATCAACACGGTGAAGACGCACCTGAGTCGCCTGTACGGAAAGATGGAGGTGGATTCCCGTGCGCAAGTGTTGGCGTACGTGAATAGCCTGGTTTAAGGCAAAACCACCCGTTTGGGTGATGCAAGACTATGAAAATGGTTGGATTTTAGGACCGTCATATTGTTCTAATCCAGACACAGAATTGCTGTGTCACAAACCCATTTTCATGAAACGTACGTTAATCATATGTTCTTTTGTTACTTGTTTGTCGTTGTCCCTGGCAGGTCAGGTGCAAATCCTGCCCAACGGTGTATCCATTACGAATGACGACACTGACCTATTGTCTATCGATTACCAGAGCGATGCCGGAACCCACGACTGGTGGCTGAATTTCTATGCGCATACGTTGATGCGTAATAATGAGTTCGGCAACTTTGCAGCCGACGAATACTGGCATTTTGGTCCTCGCAATTCGGGGAAACTGGATATTGCCTTTGGTACCGTCTCCACCAATAACGTTATCAATGCGTCCAATGCGATCATGACCTTCACCCAGGATGAGCGGGTCGGTATCCTGAACAATAATCCGGCCAGCCCGCTCGATGTAGAAGGGCCCGTTACGATCCGGCGATCGTCGGGGGCATTGGTCACCGGTGTAAATTTCCGCGATGAGAACGACGATCTCGTAGGCCGTATGGCCCTCACCAGTGGTGGCGGTATGAATTTGGATGCCTTCGAAGGCGGCGACATTACCTTCGGTGGGGTTGGTATCAATAGTGGTACCATGCGCTTCACCAATGGTGGTGACCTCGGGGTCGGTGCCGCAGCGCCCTCCGCTAAGGTGGAGATCAATCATAATTCCACAGGTTCCGATGCTCATCTGGAGCTGTTTGAGAATGAAACCGGTGGTGATTTTGCCCGCCTGAAATTCCGTTCGAATTTTGCTACCGGTGATCCGGTTGCTAATCAGAAAAGGGTATTCCTCATCAATGCCAACCCGGCCGATACAGGTGACCCGAACTTACACATCGCCTTCGATGAGGACGATACCTCTAATCCGCTGGCATCCATCCTGTTTACGGTGGAAGGCGAGGATGAGCAAGTCGGGATACGTCAAAGCGATCCGGAATCAGATTTTCACATTCGCCAGTCTAATGGAAATAATGCCAGCACGGGTATCCGCCTCGAGGATAATGACGGAACTTATTGGAATTTCTGGACCGATAATGGTGATGATCTCTTGTTCCACAACGACGGTAGTAATTTGTCGCAAATTGAGGGTGGTACGGGCAATTATCAATTGATTTCCGATAACCGTTTGAAAACGGAAATTGCTCCCTTGCGAAATGTACTGAGCAAAGTGAAAGACCTGCGTCCCATTTGGTACCACATCAATTCGGACCCTAACCAAAAGAAAACCCTTGGGTTTATGGCCCAGGAGGTAGAGTCGGTATTGCCCGATTTCGTGGATTCAGAAAAAGAATACAAAACCCTGACCTACGATTACTTCGGTGTGCTCGCCATTAAAGCCATCCAGGAACAACAGGAGATCATCGAAGAAAAGGAGGACCGCATCCGCGACCTGGAACAACGCCTGGCCGACCTGGAAGAAACCCTGGAGCGCGTGGTGCAGCATGTGGATCTGCCGGACGATCAGGAAGCACCGGTTGTCCTGACTGATGCCAAACTTGGCCAAAACGAACCCAATCCCTCCCTGGGGACTACCCGCATTCCCTTTACTATTCCGACTTCAGCCCGCTCGGTAACCCTGCGCGTTACGGCCTCCAACGGACAATTGATCAAGGAGGTCGCCATCGACCAACGCGGGCAAGGGCAATTAACCCTGCAAACCGGACAGCTTTCGCCCGCAGCTTACCAATACACCTTATGGATTGACGGCCAGGCCGTAGCTACCAAACAAATGCTAATCCAGAAATAACCCCCAAAGGTGCGCGATCCTCTGGATCGCGGGTCATTTAAGTTGCGAATGCTGTTTTGTTTTAACCACCACATAGATGAACGTCCAGCAATAACCCCAAACAACCAAATCCCTATTGCACGTTTT
>JASBTH010000573.1 GCA_030148525.1 Saprospiraceae bacterium
CAAGCCAATTAACCGAACTTAAACGTTTAAAGACGTTTATCAATCGCAACGTGGTGCTGCAAGGAAGTCGATAGAGGTTTTATGACCCCCTCTCCCTTTCTCCCTCTCTCCAACTCTCCTAATCGAAAATATCGATCAGGGATCGCCAATGTCACATTTAGGACTAACCAGCCAGTGAAGAAAAGTACTTCCCCTAATCCCCTAATCCCCGTCGATCCGGAGGATCGACATCCACTACGGATGCGCTGCCACCCACACCTCGCCATCCTCAAAGATCTCCTTTTTCCAGATGGGGACGGTCTCCTTCAGGGTGTCGATAGCGAACTGACAGGCTTCGAAGGAGGCGGCCCGGTGCGGGGTAGACACGGCGATGAGCACCGCTATATCCCCTATTTCCAGAGTGCCAATGCGGTGGTGGATGGATACGTGTTTGGCCGACCATTTTTCGGCAGCGTGCTCGGCGATCTTGCGCATTTCGGAGATGGCCATGGGGCGGTAAGCCTCAAATTCGAGGCGGACCACGGCACGACCCTTGGTGTTGTTACGCACCGTGCCCACAAAGAGGGTAGTGCCCCCCGCTTCGTCGGAGGTAACCTGGTCGAGGCAGTCCTGGGCCCGGAGGGGAGTGTCGAGTAGTTGGATGTCGATCATGCTATCATTAATTGATAGTTTTTAATGTTTAATTTTTAGTTAGACGAGGCGACCTAATTAAAAATTAAGCATTAAAAAATCAAAACTGAAAATAAATAAACGGTACCACTTCCGAACTCGTCGTTTGAATGACGATCCAAATGACGAGGGCTAGTACCATCGATTGTAAGACCATCGGACTGGCCGTAAAGGTTTGCTCCAGCCAGCGTGTAAATCGCCGGGGTACGTAATGCAGAACGAGGCCCAGGGCTATCAATCCTGCTACGGCCTGGTAACCACTAATTACTTGTGGTATCAGGGCCCAATTGAAGCTCCCTATTATCTGACTTAGCATAGCTTGGGTAGCCACCAAAGGCGGGAGTGGGGCATGCAGGGCACCGGCGCGGAAAAATATCCAGCAGAAGGTGACGAAATGAAAGATGAGAACCACGCTCATTACGCGGCTGGCAGGATAGGTGTCGGTGCGCTGGCGTACCACGTCGATCAGCCAGCCGGTCAGCCATAATAGAATCCAGATCAGCCAGAGTGCACTGTTGCCCAGTAATACATTTTGCAGGCGCATGGGGCCAATGATTCCCGCAGCGCTTTGTATGCCGACCACGATGAAACCGGCTACGTGCAATATGGATAATAACAGTAGAGACCGGAGGGCTGGGTTTGACCAGGCCGTTCCCTTTTGCCGTAAGGCACGCTCAAAAGCCAGCCCTAAACCGTGGAGCCCTCCCCAGATGATGAATACCCAACTGGCACCGTGCCACAATCCCCCAAGCAGCATGGTGATCATTAGGTGGAGGTAGGTGCGCCGCTTGCCCTTGCGGTTGCCACCCATCGATATGTAGAGGTAGTCGCGCAGCCAGGTGGATAGGGAAATGTGCCACCGACGCCAGAAATCCTGTAAGCTGTAGGCCTGATAGGGGCGCCGGAAGTTCTCGGGCAGGATGAATCCCATGAGCAGGGCCAGTCCGATAGCCATGTCCGAGTACCCGGAGAAATCACAGTAGATCTGGATGGCGTAGCCGTAGGCCGCCAACAGGTTTTCGAAGCCCGAGTAAAGCATGGGATTTTCGAATACCCGGTCCACAAAATTGATGCTGATATAGTCGGAGATGACCGCCTTTTTGAATAGTCCCCCCATAATTAGCAGGAATGCCTGGCCCATTGCTCGTTTGGAAAGCCGGGGCTTCCGTCGAATTTGCGGGATAAAATCGGCCGCTCGCACAATGGGACCGGCCACCAGCTGAGGGAAAAAGCTCACGAAAAAACCAAAGTCCAGCAACCGTTGCCAAAAGGAGCGCCAACCGGTAATATCGGCTGTCAGGGGAACGAGTTGTCCGCGGTAAATGTCGATACTGTAGCTGAGGGTCTGGAAGGTGAAAAAGGAGATACCGACCGGCAGAAAGATGTTCTGAAAAGCAAAATTGCTGCCAATAATCTCGTTGAGCGACCCCAGAAAGAAGTTGGTGTACTTAAAATACCCGAGCATCCCCAGGTTGGCAACCAGACTGAGGATGAGGAAAAAGCGCTTCCAGGCTTTCTTCTTACTAATATAGATGCAATGACCCAAGCCGAAATCTACCAGGGTGGAGGCGATCAGCAGAAAGAAAAACCAACCGCTGGATTGATAATAAAAAAACAGAGAAAAGGCCAGGGTGTATAGGATGCGCCAGTTGAATTTGCGCAATAGTAACAGGTAGCCCCCGTAAAAGAGGATGAAGAGTACGAAGAATTCCGCCGTACTGAACAGTAAGGGGTGGTCCGGGCGGTACCGGATCAGATTGGATAATTGTTCCCAATCAATGGCGGTTTGCATAAGCGGTCAT
>JASBTH010000269.1 GCA_030148525.1 Saprospiraceae bacterium
TGGGAGCTTCCAGAGGTATCACGAAGGGCACCCGTATCCGCAGGGGAAGCTGGTCGGTGGAAAAAGTGTCGCGAACCAAGCCACCAATCTCCAGCAGGAATTTCAGCGCCAAATCACTGTTGTGGTCAAAGTTGACGACTATCTCTGAGCTCAGGGGATCGGTGGTAACGGAGCATTCGTCGATATAGGCTTCTATTTCGGTAACGGGGCAGGGGCGGTTTACGCAAGGCAGACGGAAGAAATCGCGAAAGCGGCAGTCTGATTCATTTGAATCGAACAGAATAACTTCGTACAGATCAGCATCATTGATCGGAACCGGGCCTACCTCGATCAGGGTGTCGGCGTAGGGAAAGGGGCCAAAGGTCTTTCCCTCGACCATGGCGTAATAACCCTCGTCCTGCCTCGGCCAATCGGAGGGGAAATCCACTTTGAGATTGATGATGCCCTCCCCGGAGCAGGAAACAGGGGTTACAGTTACGGCATCCCATCGGCAGGGTTCCGTACTGCGCGTCTCCGGACAGACGTTGTCCAGGGCAAATTCCTGGCCACCGATAGTCAGGGATTCCAGATCACCCTTGACACAGACTGTTCCCTGGATCGGAAATCCACCGGTGGCGGCCAGGTCAATGGATAGTTCCACATTTGGGAAAAGCTCGCTATTTCCGAGGTCGAGCAGATCGTTCAGGTTTTCGAAGATCAGCTGCTGTTTACCATTTACCCCCAGATTGATAGAGCCGCCGTAGTAGAAAAAGTCAAAACACAGGGAGGAAAGCAGTGCTTCATCGTGCGTGGGGCGGAAGGTCAGGCTGGCATTCGATGGAAACAGCAGCTGGCCATAATCGCCTGGTAAACCCTCACCAGTAAATACGGAAACCGACAACAGGTCTCCGGTTCCGTTCGAGTAAAAAAAGGAGTCAATAGTTACGGATAAATCGCTGTAAATAAGTATGGTATCGCCGGGTTTCTGGCCAAACTCAGGGCCGAATCGCTCGTCGGCCGGGAGGTCCTCAAAATCGAGGCAATCGACCGGATTCTGTGCCAGGGCAAAAGCTGTCCAGCAGAGGAAGGTGAGTAGAAGCGTAACGGTTTTGGGTCGTAAGTTCATGGTATAATCCATTTTAGCGTTGGCATGTAGGTTGTTGAGCACATTACAAAAATGCCCTATCTCCAGGCCGAACGAAAATATTTTTGGAGCTTGTTTTTGGATTTTTTATTGTAAATTTAAGTGGTTTGTGAGGTTTAAATGATTGATTTACAGTTTTTTGTATGGATTCAATTTTTGGATTTTTTTATGAAAATTAAGTTTTTACAATCCTTAGGTAGTCTGGATCGACGGGAAATGACCCGGTTTGTGGCTTTTGTGCATTCTCCCTACCACAATAAACACGAAGGAGTCCGCTGCCTGGTAAGCTATCTCGACGGGCTTTTTCCCGACTTTTCTGGAGCAAATTGCTCACCCGGGGTGATGGAAAAGGTCGTGATGAACCGTGCCGACATAGCGGGTGATGCCTTTGCACCTATTCTTACCTATGCCCAGCGTTTATTCGAAGCGTTCCTGATCAACGAGGGTATGGAAGACGATGATTTAGCCCGGCGCTTATATTTATTACGAGGCTTGCGGGGCCGTAAACTGTTTTCCCAATACGAGCGACAATTAGCCAAAGCCCGGCGAAAGCTGGAAAAGTCAGAACGCCGCGACGCCCTGCAGTTGCAGTTTAGATATCAGTTGGGGGTGGAAACCGGGGATTACGTAGCCCAGCGTGAACGCAGGCAAGCCGATACCAGCTTGCAGAGTCGGCAGGATGCTTTTGACCTGTATTTTATCAGCGAAAAACTGAGGGATGCCTGCGAGTTACAAGTTCGCCGGCAGATCCTGGCCGGCGAATACAATCTGCTATTCCTGGAACCCATCTTACAGGAAATTCGCCTAAATCCCGACCGATATCGCCCTGAGCCAGCTGTGTATATTTATTACGCCCTTTACCAGATGCTTCGCGAAGAAGCCAGTACCTATTATTTTCAGGCTCTGGAGTCTATCCGCGAGCATCGCCAGGCCTTCAACCGGGCAGAATTGATCACTATCTATAACTACCTGATGAATTTCTGTATTGCCCGGATCAACCGCAACGACGGGCGATTTTTACAGGAGCTGTTTACGCTGTATAAGTTACAACTTTCCGATGATCTATTGTTAGAAGATGGTTTCCTCTCGGAATGGGACTACAAGAATATAGTCACCACTGCTCTGCGGTTGGGAGAACTCAGCTGGGCGAAGACGTTCATCGAAGACTACCGGGATTCTCTATTGCCTGCATCCAGGGATAACGCCTTTCGGTTCAACAAAGCCTCCTACCATTATGCGGCCGGTGAATACGATCAGGTGCTCGCCTTACTCACCAAGGTGGAATACAGTGACTTGCGCTACAGCCTGGGGACCAGGGCTCTATTGATGCGTACCTACTACGACCTGGACGAATACGATGCCCTTCACGCCCTTACCGAATCTTTTCGCCAGTACCTGCAGCGCAATCAACTTATGTCTGATATTCGGCGCCTTGGTTACTATAATTTGTTCCGGCTTACGCGAAAAGCGGCCCTTCTCCGCACTCGTTTTCCATATCTTAGGCGCGAAAAAGTTCAGCGTGAATTAATCAAGATCAGGGAAGAAGTAGATGCTACAAAAGAAGTCTTTAACCGCTCCTGGTTATTAGAGAAATTAGCGGAACTGGAGAATTCTGCGCTGCTGCCAAACAATTGATATCGGGTAATCGTATCCTTAGGAACCGGATCCAACGGGGAGTTATTCTTCGCCGGGCCTTACCTGAAGTATTTGATATATTCTTTTATATGGCAACCAAAAAGTTAATCTATTTCTACGACGCCCTCTGCGGTTGGTGTTATGGATTTAGTCCGGTAATTCAGGAATTGTATCAACAAGCTAGCGATTCTATCGCCTTTGAAGTGGTCTCAGGAGGTATGGTTCTGGGTGAGCGGGAAGGCCCGATCGGGGAAGTAGCCCCGTACATAAAAGATGTCTACCGGCAGGTGGAGCATACCACCGGAGTAACCTTTGGAGAACCCTTCCTGCAAGGAATCCTGGAGGAGGGGACAACTCGCTTCTCCAGTTGGTATCCGGCCGTGGCCATGGCCATTGTTCAGGATTTGCAACCCGGTTCTGATCTGGCTTTTGCCTGCGCTTTGCAAAAAGCCATTTACCACGATGGTAAACCACCTGCCGAACCCGATACTTACCGGACGCTGGCCCACTCCTTTGATTTGGATCCCGAAAAATTTGTCCTCTATTTGGAACAAAAAATGTATCACGAGAAGGCTCAGGAACAGTTTGACCGGACCGCCAAATTCCGCATTGGTGGGTTCCCGACCCTGGTCCTTGAATTAGACGATGAATATTTTGTACTCACTCGTGGGTATATGTCGCTGGAGGTGGTTCAGTTTCGACTGGAACAGGTGTTAAAAGCACATCAGGCCTGACCATGGCAATGACCGGTCAAGCCTGATGTTGGCATATTGAAAAGGCAAATCCCTGATTTGATCAGGCCATTTCTTCCAATTCATTCAGGTATTTATTCAGTCGTTCCATCGGGCGCGTAATTGCAACCCGACCGGAGCGAACAAACTCGAAGATACCGAAGGGCTCGAGTTCCTGGAGCAAGGCTTCGGTCTCCTCCTGGTGTCCGGTTTTTTCCAGCACAATATACTCTGGCTCAATCTCCAGGATGCGGGCATTATGTCTTCTGATCAGGGTCTCCACATTATCGCTATTGCTAAAAATGTGCGTGGGTATCTTGTATAATGCAATTTCCTGGTAGATGATGCGCGAGGCATCATCGTAAAAGGCCTTAACTACGTCCACCTGTTTCTCCAGTTGGGCGACCAGTTTGCGAACCATATCTTCCCTGACACTCACCACAATGGTGAACCGGTGAATGTCGGGCACCGAAGAACGGCTGGTCGTCAGGGAATCGATGTTAATGTGACGACGTGTGAAAACCGATACAACCCGTTGCAGTAGTCCCGTCTGGTTTTCGGTAAAAACAGTGATCGTATATTCCTGAGGTTCCATACTACTTCTTTTTTGTATTCAACAGCGCCTTCAGATCCTCCGTGTCAAGCACAATCTCATCGACTGCTCGTCCGGACGGAACCATAGGGAAAGTATTGTCTTCTTTTTCTACCCTGACGTGTAGCAAGTAGGGCCCATCGTGCTCGAGCATGCGGGTTACGGCTCTGGGTAAATCGTCGGGGTCGGTAAGTTCTTCTCCGGCCACTCCAAACCCTTCCGCTATTTTCAGGAAATCGGGGTTTTCCAGTTTTACGGAGGAGTAGCGTCGCTCAAAAAATAGTTGCTGCCACTGCCGTACCATACCTAGGTAATTATTGTCCAGTAGTACGATCTTTACACCTGTATTCATTTGCGCACAAAGGCCCAATTCCTGAATCGTCATTTGGAAACCACCATCGCCGATGAAGGCGACAACTTCGCGATGAGGGTTTGCGATCTTGGCACCGAAGGCGGCTGGCAAGCCAAAACCCATGGTGCCTGCCCCACCGGATGATACCCACTGATTGGTTTCGCGGTAGACGTAGTAGCGAGCCGCCATCATCTGGTGTTGGCCCACATCTGTGGCCACAATGGCCCGCCCATCGGTTTGGTCGGATACTTCCTTAACCACCATCCCCATGCGAATCTCCTTTTCATCCGAGGGGTTAAGTGCTATTTGGTGAACCTTCCGATCCTCTTCTGCATCCATATCCCGGAAAGTCTGCAACCATTCCGGATAGGATTTCCGGTCCACTAAAGGTAGTAGTTTCTCCAGTGCGTCCCGGGCATCCGAGAGGATGGGGATGTGGGCGGGTACGTTCTTGTGTATTTCGGAGGGATCGACCTCAATGTGAATCACCTTTGCCTGTTTGGCGTAGCGATCGAGGCGACCGGTAACCCGGTCGTCAAATCGCATGCCGATTGCGATCAGTACGTCGCATCGGTTTTGGTTTACGTTCGGGCCATAATTCCCGTGCATACCGAGCATGCCAACGTGCAGGGGGTGATCGGAAGGCATGGATGAAAGTCCGTGAATGGTTGATCCCACGGGAATACCCGTTTTTTCCACAAACTTCCGGAAAACCTCCTGAGCATGGGCAATCTGTATACCGTGACCGGCCAGGATCATGGGCTTTTTAGCCTCATTGATCATTTTGGCGGCAGCCTCCAGTGCTTCCGGACGCGCCTTGGGGCGGGGATTATAAGACCGGACCTTTGGGGTTGGTTGGTAGGTGAAGTCGCACATTTCCAATTGTGCGTTCTTGGTGATGTCAATCACTACGGGACCCGGCCGTCCGGTATTGGCGATGTGAAAGGCTTTCGCAAAAACCTCCGGTATTTCTTCCGCTTTGGTGATCTGGTAATTCCATTTGGAGACAGACATGGTACACCCAATAACATCTACTTCCTGGAAAGCGTCGGAGCCCAGCAAATGCCGGAATACCTGGCCGGTAATACAAACCAATGGTGTGGAATCGAGGTGGGCATCGCATAAACCCGTGATCAGGTTAGTTGCTCCTGGCCCCGAGGTAGCCATACACACGCCCGTCTCGCGGGTTACCCGGGCGTAGCCCTCCGCGGCGTGAATCGCTCCTTGCTCGTGGCGGGGTAGAATATGTCGGATTTTATCTTCGAAATCAATCAGTGCGTCGTAAACTGGCATAATGGCACCGCCGGGATATCCGAAAATGGTATCAACTCCTTCCTCCACGAGGCACTGCAGGATAGCCTGCGCGCCGCTCATACTTCGTCCGCTCTGGCCAACCGCCGGTTGGGAGTGAACGGTGGACACTGAATCTTTCATGGTGCTGTTTTTTAACATCCCGGTTGGGGATGCTGGCTCTACAATTTATCAGTCACACAGCCCTCGCTTGCGGAGGAAACCGTGTGCGCATATTTTCGAAGCAAGCCATTCTTAGCTCGCAATGTGGGTGCTATCCAATTTGCTCTGCGTTGGGCAATTTCGTCGGCATTGACCTGGGCCGTCAGCTTATTGTTGACAGCATCAATGGTAATCAGATCTCCGTCTTCCAACAGGCCAATGAGTCCGCCGGCCTGCGCTTCGGGGGTTATGTGGCCGACTACGAAACCGTGGGTGCCGCCACTGAAGCGCCCATCGGTGATGAGTGCTACTTTTTTTCCCAAACCTTCCCCCATAATGGCGGAAGTGGGCTTTAGCATTTCGGGCATACCCGGAGCACCTCTTGGTCCACAGTAGCGAATGACAATGACATCACCCGCTTGAATAACCTTATTCGCAATGGCCGTATTTGCCTCGTCTTCACTATCGAATACACGCGCTTTACCCTCGAAGAAGGTCCCTTCTTTGCCGGTGATCTTAGCGACTGATCCCTGCTCGGCTAAGTTGCCGTACAGAATACGTAAATGACCGGTATCCTTCAGTGGAGTCGAAACGGGGTGGATGATATCCTGCCCTTCCTTCAAATCGGGTACTTCGGCGAGGTTTTCCGCTATGGTTTTTCCGGTAACGGTCAGGCAATCCCCGTGCAGGAAGCCTTCGGCCAACAGCATTTTCATGACTGCCGGCACACCACCAACGTTGTAGAGATCCTCCATCACGTATTTTCCGCTCGGTTTCAAGTCGGCCAGGTAAGGGGTGCGATCGCTGATCCGCTGAAAGTCATCAATGGTCAGCTTAACTCCGGCAGAGTAAGCAATAGCCAGCATATGCAGCACCGCATTAGTGGATCCTCCCAGAGCCGTGATCACCACCAGGGCGTTCTCAAAGGCCTCCATGGTCATAATGTCCCGGGGCTTGATATCCTCTTCCAGTAAATGGCGGATCGCTTTTCCGATCCGTACGCACTCGGCTTGCTTTTCCGGAATATTGGCCGGAATGGAGGAGTTGAAAGGAAGGCTCATGCCCATGGCTTCAATGGCCGAAGCCATAGTGTTGGCCGTGTACATCCCACCGCAGGCTCCGGGGCCCGGACAGGCATTTTTAATGACTTTCCGGAAGTCCTCCGGACCTATCTGTCCGGCATGTTTTTGCCCTAAGGCTTCGAAGGCCGAAACGATGTCCAGCTTATTGCCGGCGTGGCAACCCGGACTAATGGTGCCTCCATAGGCGAGAATAGCTGGCCGATTGAGGCGAGCCAGGGCGATCATCGCTCCCGGCATATTCTTATCGCAACCCGTTACAGCAATAATGCCGTCGTACCATTGAGCCGAAACAACCGTTTCTATGGAATCCGCAATGATATCCCGCGATGGCAGGGAATAACGCATACCCGAGGTACCCATCGACATGCCATCACTTACGCCAATAGTATTGAAGATCAAACCAATCAGATCGGTGTCTGATACTCCTTTCTTGACCTGCTCGGCCAGGCCGTTGAGGTGCATATTGCAGGTGTTACCCTCCCAGCCGGTGCTGACAATGCCGATCTGCGCTTTATCCAGATCGGCATCGGTGAGGCCAATTCCGTATAGCATGGCCTGGGCAGCTGGTTGGGTTTCGTCCTGTGTCAGCCGCTTGCTGTATTTATTCAGTTTTTTCATGTATTTGATTGGTCGCTTGTCGTCAACTCATGTCTACATAACCAAAGGTACTTTTGGCACGCAAACGGCGCGAATTAAAAAACCGGATTGTTACGATGGTGTAAAATCCGGTTTTTTTGGGTAAGCAACTGGTATGTAGGGTGTTGGATGGGTGAGACTTACGAGGCCTGGCCGGGTTTAATCAACGGTAATCAAATCGAAAACCCAGGCGGAGGCCGGCCCGAAACCGCCAACCCTGCGATTCTCCCCCCGAAAGCTGATAATCGGGCGGAACGGCATCATTGATTGGTTCAGCCTGTGCTGGCTGGTCAAAGGGGAAGAGGTAGCGCGCTTCCGCAAAAGGGGTGAGGGTGAGAAAGTCGGATACCCCCAGATCCAAGCCAATTCCCCCGGCAAGACTCGGAATGATGCCCGTATGGTCGGGGTCGAAGTTGCCGGTTCGTTCCGATTCGGAATTAATGCCAGCGTAGGTAACTCCCGGGGAAACACTCACAAAAAATCCACTCTTCAGCAGGTTATTTTGTTTGGAAAAAGTGGGGCAATCGCAGTCGCTGGCCAGATCAAAGATGTAGAAGTTGGTGTTGAAGAAAAAGCTATACCACTGGCCGCGGATATGGGTGCCATCGGGCAGATCAACAGAAGTACGTGCATAATTAAGTTCGGGCATGAATTCAATGCGCTTGTTCTTTAGGCGGAACCAATAATCAACGCCCAAAGAGTAAGCCGTTCCGGGTAATTCCCGAACTTCCTGTGTTTCTGTCAGCAGGACCTGGAAATCATCGAGTTCAAAGTGGTCGAAGGCGGCGCGCAAGCCCATTTGAGCCTGGAGCTGGCTTCCGCCAAAAATCAGTATTAGGGTAAGAAAGAGGTGACGCATGACGATGATTTTTGATAATAACGTCATAACCACTCAACTATTTTTCAATGGGAACTGTCTTTCCGGGGTAGAAATGGTAGTTTTGCGGCCAATTAAGTGAAAAGGCATGAAGACCAAGACGTTAAAGCAGGATAAGGTAAACGTAATTACGCTGGGGTGTTCCAAGAATCTGGTAGATTCGGAGAATATTATCACCCAATTACGCGGTAATGACTACGAGGTGGTTCACGATAGCAACGATGAGGATGCCAACGTCATCATTGTCAACACCTGTGGGTTTATTGATCTGGCCAAGGAGGAATCCGTCAACACTATTCTGGAGTACGCAGCGGTCAAGGAGGCCGGTGGTATCGATAAATTATACGTCACGGGTTGCCTGTCCCAGCGGTACAAAGAAAACCTGGAAGAGCAGATTCCCGAAGTGGATGCCTACTTTGGTACGCTGGAATTACCCGGTTTGCTGGCTAAGCTAAATGCTGATTATAAGCACGAACTCATTGGTGAACGGGTCACTACCACGCCCCAACATTACGCCTACCTGAAGATATCGGAAGGTTGTAACCGTACCTGTTCTTTTTGTGCCATTCCCCTGATGCGCGGCAAACATATTTCCAGGCCCATCGAGGCGCTGGTGGAGGAAGCCAGGAACCTGGCCCGCATGGGCGTAAAAGAACTCATGCTCATCGCACAGGAACTGACCTATTACGGACTGGATATCTATAAGGAACGATCCCTCCCGCGATTGCTCGATGCCCTGGCCGATGTGGAAGGCATTGAGTGGATCCGGTTGCATTACGCCTATCCCAGTAAGTTCCCCACCGAGATCTTCGAGGTGATGGCTCGCCGCAAAGAAATTTGTAATTACCTGGATATGCCCTTGCAGCACGCCAGTGATAGTGTGCTGGAACGCATGCGCCGTCAGATTACCCGCGCCGAAACCGAGCAATTGATAGCAACTGCACGGGAGCAGGTTCCCGGCCTTACGCTCCGGACGACCCTTCTGGTGGGCTACCCCGGTGAGACGGAAGATGAATTTGAGGAGCTTTGCGACTTCGTGCGCAAAAATCGTTTTGACCGGCTGGGGGTCTTTCAGTATTCCCACGAGGAAGGTACTCGCGCCTACGATGTGGAGGATGATGTGCCCGAAGAAGTAAAAGCCGAACGAGCCAACCGGATCATGGAGATCCAGCAGGAGATCAGCTTTGAAAAGAACCAGGAATGGATAGGCCGAACTGTACCTGTCCTTTTCGACCGGAAAGAGGGAGAATTCTTCATAGGTCGTACCGAGGGGGATTCACCGGAAGTAGATAATGAGGTATTAGTCCCCGCGGATAAATACTTTGCACGCATCGGTGATTTTGCCCAAATTCGGATTACCGACGCCACCGAATACGATCTCTTCGGAGAGGTTGTATCTAATCAATGATCACGACCGGCTCCGTCCAACGGACCTGTCCGCCCGTGTGCCATTGCAACCAATAGGTGCCCGGAGGCAAGTGGCCCACCGACCAATCATGGATTTGTTCGTCCCGCTGCTTAGAGGCCGGGATATTGACGGAGTAAAGGGATCGCCCCCGGACATCTATCAGCCGCAGTTGACCTGCCTGCCTGGTCGCTGCCGTCCAACGAATATGTAAATCATCCCTTACCGGATTGGGAAATACCTCCACTTTTTTGGCGAAAGCCATCTCCTCCAGATCGGTAGTAACATCAGCAATGCGGGTTTGGTACATGGATCGGCCAAAGGTGGCCGCCAGCATGATATCTGTATCGGGGTCGTAGTCGAGATCGTTGACCACGGTGGCAGGAACCCCATCCTGGAAGGGTTCCCAGGATTGGCCCATATCAGCCGATCGGAATATCCCCACATCCGTTGCTGCATAGAGGGTCCGAAAGCGAGTGAAAATCAGGTCGTTCACGGGTACATCCGGCAAGCCCTGGTCGATGGGTATCCAGGTGTTTCCGCGATCGGTGCTGCGGTAGATATGGGCCATATACTCACCAAAACGAAATCCGGAGACCGTCACGAATACCTCATTGGTATCGAGAGGGGAAGCCAGGACGGTCGTTACCCAGCGCTTTGGCAGTCCGCCCGACAGCTCAACCCAATGCTGGCCACCATCATCAGTTCGCCACACCCGGCCATCATCGGTGCCGGCGTACAGCAGGTCTTTATGTAAAGGCGATAGACTCAGGTCGGTAAGGGTGCCATAGGTCAGATTACCACCCGGATCGCCATCGGTCAGGTCGGGACTGATCGGCTCCCAGGAATATCCGCGATTAGTCGTTCGGTACACCCGTTGGGATCCGTAGTAGAGGGTGCGTGGCCGGTCGGGGTCCATAATGACGGGTGTATGCCAGTTTTTGCGATCAGAGGCGGGGATTCCCGACGTAGCCCGGAAAAAGCTGCGCCCGCCGCTGGTTGACCGCATCAGGTTTCCGTATTGGTAGGCCAGGAAAATGACATTGGAATCACGGGGATCAACCATGGTCCGGAAGCCATCCGCAAAGAAGAGGATATCCCATCCGGACTGTTGCTGACCGTAGGTGCGGATAACGCCATTGTCCTGAGTGCCACCTAACAGGCGGTTGGCATCCGAGCGGTCGATGTAGGCCGTATAGAATTGGGTAATGGGCATGTTTTTCACGTGGCGGTGAGACTGCCCTCCGTCATCCGAAATGTAAATGCCCCCGTCGTTACCGGCAATGATCAGGTCCGGCCGTTGCGGGTGAACTACTAGGGCATGCTGATCGACGTGAGCTCCCGGAAAGACCGGTGTCCATTGGTCGGCACCTGGTGTCCATTCGTGCATGTTCAAACCGGCGAAATAGTAGTGGCCGGCTTCGGTGGGATGCATCCAAATCTTTCCGAACCACCACATAAAGGATACTTCATCAATACCTGTTTTGGGCAGTGTAGACCAGGAGTCGCCGCGATTCGTACTCAAATAGACGCCTAACAGATTTCCGGCGGGATGGACCACATACGCCAGGAGGTGATCCGGGGATACCGGCGAAACGGCTAGTCCAATACGTCCCAGGTTATTATTAAAGCCATTGGGCGGCAGGTCGATTCGAGTCCAGGAGTCTCCACCGTCGGTTGATCGCCAGATGCCGGAGGAAGGTCCTGAATACGATCTTCGCTGCGGACGACGTACCCGTTCCCAGGTTGCCGCATAGAGTACGCTCGGGTCTTCGGGGTGCAATACGACGTCGATGACTCCCGTAGAGTCATTGAGGTACAATATTTTTTCCCAGGAATCCCCGCCATCGCGGGTGCGGAACAGACCGCGATCCGGGTTGTTTTCAAAAAGGTGCCCCATTGCTGCTGCGTAGACGGTGTTTACTTGCCGGGGATGAACCGCCAATCGGCCAATACTACCGGCGTTTTCGAGTCCGATCGATTGCCAGGTGGTTCCCCGGTCATCCGAACGGAAGATACCGGCGCCATCATACGCTATGGAGCCTCCGCCGGCATTAGCCTCTCCGGTACCAGCATACACTACGTTGGGCTGCGCATTGGAAATGGCCAGGTCACCGATGGCGAGGGTGGGCATGTCATCAAAAACAGGTGTCCATTGTGCACCCTGATCGAATGACCGAAAGATGCCTCCTGAGGCTGTTCCCGCGAGGATGGTTTGCTGATCGTCGGGCCACATTTCGAGGTCGGTAATACGTCCGCCAATATTCAGGGGCCCAACCGGATTCCAGGTACTGACTCCTCGGAGATTGGAGGTCTTGCGGTTTTGGCGAGCCATATCAGCACGCGCCCGTTGGTAGGCAGCCCGATCGATCTTTCCCGAGGGGAAGGCCCGTTGCTGGTAAAACCAATCCTCGGGCACCATTCGGTGTGCTTCTGCCATGTCTTCGGCAGGGAAGACGTAGTTATGCGGCCTGTCACCGGTAAATAGGAGTAGAACTACGGGAAGTACGTATAACAATCGTCGCATGGGGAAATACCTTTAGTACCGGAAAATACGAATTCGCAGAAGGTGACAGAGGAGAAGCTGTTATTAAGTTTTGTTCACAGGCGTTGCAGTCGAATAGCTTGTTGTTGCTTGGAGGCAGATGGTTCGGGGGTGAGTTTTAATACGCCATTCGGTAAGAAATTAGCCTGCAGAGTGGCGTGGAAGGCTTTTGAGGGATCCTCGAACAGATGAACCTCCATGCTTTGCTTCTCTTGGGCCGCTATACTAAATTGAAGTGGTTGGTTCTCCAGGGAACCGATCAAGGGTTGTTTATTTACTGATAGCAGGTATTCCCCTTTTTCAGTAAAGGTAATTTGGATGTCATTTCCGGATTGGTCGTGACCTTGCCATTGGCCAATAAGGGATTGACTTGTGGGGCGAGCACAGGAGGCCAACAGGCCAACCAAAGAAAAAAGGTACAGACAATTGCGCAGCATAGTGGGATTATACGTTATCGACAAGAGTGGAAATTTGACATGGATAACGCAGTTCAATTACGCAAAATTGTAACCTTTAGGGATGAATTTTGTTACTACGCCAGTTGGTTTCGTTGGCGCGCCCGCATGCCATTGAATTTGATAACATTTTACAGTATGAGTGACGTATCTAAGGACTCCGTTTTTGAGCAGGCATTTAATCCCGTATATCAGGCTGTTTTGAGCCTGGCAGGTGTTGTAGTTGTCAGCCTGGTTGCCGTGGGGGTGGGCGCTTCCGGGATTATGGAGGTTCCGGCCCGCTTCCCGTGGATGGCCGCAACAGCTTTTCTGCTTTGTTTTGCCTTGTTCAACAGTGTTTTCGCACTATCCACCAAGAATATGCTCCAATACTGGAGCCGTTCGATCTACAGTTTCCTGGGGCTTGCCCTGCTTGCCGGTGGTTTTGCCTGGTTGCTCTCTTCCCTGCCCCTTAACGAGGCGGGGTCGTATCGCTGGATACTGATCGTGGTCACTGTGGGCTACATCATCTTCCTGGCAATGATGACCACCATGCGACGGATCGTCGAATTCGCCCAACGGGAAGAATGGAACCACCCACGCAT
>JASBTH010000270.1 GCA_030148525.1 Saprospiraceae bacterium
CTGATTTCCCCCATTCCCCAAATCTCCCTTTCCTTCCCGGGCAAGACCCTGGCAATGAGTCAAGAACCTATAAAGCGGGCAAAGCTATCCCCTGATCGCCACATCTCCTCATCCCCGACACCGAAGACCGCCAGGTCGAAGGTGTTTCCCCCACTCTCCCTCTCCCCAAATCTCCCTTTCCCCCATTCTCCCTTTCCCCCATTCTCCAAATCCCCAACTCTCCATTTCAGCCAAGAGCAGGTCTTCTGCACGATTGCATAAACGAAAAAAACCAGCCCAGATTTATGCATTCCTGCACCCGACCGCATCCCTCCATAAAACCACAGACCATGAAAACATCGAGAATCACCTTCGTACTGCTGCTTTTGCTGGGAACAGCGACCAGCCTCCTGGCCCAACACACCTTCACCGGTACCGTGACCGACCCGCAAGGGCAACCGCTTCCGGGCGTGAATGTTACCTTCGATTACGTGACCCCGGGTACCGTTACCGATCTCAACGGACACTTCGCACTGGCCCATAATAAGCCGTGCACCAACCTCATCTTCGAAGCGCCGGGCTATTTGCGGCAGGTACAGAAACAGGTATGTGCCACCGATTCCATCCTGGTAACCATGAGGATACGTCCCCAACGGGAACTGGTGGAAGAAGAAGCCATGGAAGCTTACCCGGCCAGCCCGGTGATGAGTGATCAGGCTATTCGCACTTCCGGTCAGGCCAAAATGCGAATCGGTAATCGCGGCATTGTACCCGGCTACGCTATAGATCCCGGCACACCCCACAATACTGAAGACTATGCGGCCATCCAGGAAAACCGCTTCCACCGTCCGGGCGATGAACCACTGTCGACCTTTTCTATCGACGTGGATGCGGCCGCCTACAGCAATATGCGTCGCTTTTTGAAAAATGGTCAGCAACCACCCGTCGACGCTATCCGGGTAGAGGAGCTGGTCAACTACTTCAACTACGATTATCCACAGCCCAAAGACGAACACCCTTTTCACATCGAGACTGAACTGGCGGAGTGCCCCTGGCAACCCGATCATCAGTTGCTGCAAATCGGACTGCAGGGTAAGCTGATCCCCAACGACGACTTACCTCCTTCTAACCTGGTCTTTCTGGTCGATGTATCGGGTTCTATGCAGGCGGCCAATAAACTGCCTTTGCTGCAATCCTCCCTGCAATTGCTGACCGATCAGTTGCGTCCCCAGGATCGGGTGGCCCTGGTGGTCTATGCCGGTGCGGCCGGTACGGTACTGGAGTCGACTCCCGGTTCGGAGAAGATGAAGATCAAGGATGCTATTCGCGGCCTTACGGCGGGCGGATCCACCGCCGGTGGCGAAGGGATCAAGCTGGCTTACAAGATCGCCCGGGAGCACTTTCAAAAGAAGGGGAACAACCGAGTGATCCTGGCTACCGATGGCGATTTCAATATCGGTGAAAGCAGCGATGCCGCCATGCAACGCCTGATCGAGAAGGAACGGGAAAGCGGCGTTTTCCTAACCGTGCTCGGCTTCGGGATGGGCAATTATAAGGACAATAAAATGCAGATTCTGGCCGACAAAGGCAACGGTAACCACGCCTACATCGACGATTTGAGTGAGGCCCGCAAGGTACTGGTCAATGAATTTGGCGGTACCCTGTTCACCATCGCCAAGGACGTTAAGATCCAGATCGAATTCAATCCGGCAAAAGTGGCGGGATACCGCCTGATCGGGTACGAAAACCGCCTGTTGAATAAAGAAGACTTCAACGACGACAAAGTCGATGCCGGTGAACTGGGCAGCGGTCACACCGTAACCGCCCTGTACGAGATCATTCCCGTCGGCGTGGAAAGCGATTTTCTGGCCGAGGTGGATGACCTGAAATACCAGCAGCCTAAGCCTTCCGGCAAAAAGTCAGACGACCTGGCTACCGTGAAGTTTCGCTATAAAAAACCAGATGGCGCGCAAAGCATCTTGCTGGAGCGGACCATTTTGGCGAAAGCCAGTAAAAAAGGAAGCGAATCCTTCCGCTGGTCGGCAGCAGTGGCTTCTTTCGGTATGTTGCTTCGCGACTCGGATTTCAAAGGGAATGCTACCTACGATGACATCATCGAATTGGCCCGCAGTGCTCAGGGCGACGACCCCGAGGGCTATCGTGCCGAATTTATCCGGTTGGTGAAGAATGCACGGGACCTCTTTCCGACCAAGGAGAAGAAAGATAATACGACGGCGGGAAATCGTTAAGACGGTTCATGGTCCAAGGTCCACGGCTCACGGCTCACGGTTTAAATGGAACCCCGGTACTCAGGGACACTGGCACGTCCAACTTTCTCCTTTTCCCGCAGGGACTTTACAGTAGGACTCCCCGTTCCTCCGACCGGGGATCCCCCAAAAACGACATACCTACCACCGACGTTCCTAAAACAGGCGAAGGCCCTGACTGCACGCAGTCAGGGCCTTCGCCTGTTTTAGGAACGAGTCCCACACTACCCGCCGAGCAGATCGTCGCAGTAACGATCCGGAATCCGGAGATTCTCTATGTTCATGGCCGCAAAGTCACCGTCGAGGTTGATACTCAACATGTAATTTCCAGCCGTAATGGTTGTGGTTTGCATTGGAATATCATTGAAATCGTATCGCTGCCCACCGTAGTAGACGCGGAAATCATAGGTGTTACCCACTTCGAGGCGATTGCTATAAAAGCGACCGCTATACGCATACGACAGCCAGTTCCAGTACCCGCAACCAGCTTCCCGGTAGTAGATCCAGGCCGATGGGCGGATCTGAATGTCGGCCTCCTCCCGCTCGCAGATACCCGCTACGGCAGCCTGCACTTGCAGGCGACTGCGTGGTTGGTAGCGAGTAGCATCGATCATATTTACCGACTGGCAGGAAGTGGTGAAGGTGGCTGATTCGAAGATCACATCCTGGCAGTAGTAGCTTGGAGAACTTAGGAATTGAACCCGCAGGTTACGGCCGGTCGGAATATTGTACAGGCGAATGGTGCTGCCATTGCGCAGGCTCATATAACGCGGGTATCCGAAGCGGGCACCCGTAGTTGCATCCACCAGGCGCGCGATGGCGTAGGGGGCGCCGTAGCTTTCGTAGTTAGACTGAACCTGTAAGGTGACCGGCTCGCGCCAGGTACACCGGCTGCCGTAGAACCAATCCAGGTTCCACCAGCTCAGGTGGTCCACATCGAACTTGGCTTCCAGTTGGCCAAAAGGGTTCCGGGTGATGGTGGCTTCCTGCTCCCAGGTCCACTGACCCGTTTCGTCGTCGAGACTCCAGACGGGGACCTTGTCGCCAACCTGTACGGTCATGCCGGTCTCGGGATTGACGGTGTTGGGGTTCACACCAACATTTACTTCCAGGGGACGTGAAAAGGTTTTTACTTCCGTATTACCCACGAACATGTCGAGTGCAATAAAGCCGGCGGTGACGAATTCCAGCGCATCCATGGGCTGGCCGTTGGGACCGATCACATTCTCAGCCTGGAGTCCTCCGGGGAACGCCTGCAGGGATTCTTCCGAACGGTTATCAAAGTGAAGCAATTGTACATCAACTGACCCATTGAGGTTATTGCCGCTGGCATCCCGTACCTGAGTCCCGGATTTAACCGTGATAGAGGTTCGTTCTTGTTTGGCACCGGTAAGCGGCGTGGTGAAAACTGCCGGCGTGATCGTACCGGTGGTACGGTTGGCGGTGAAGTTACCGCGACTCATACTTACCCCGGAAGGCAGGTTGTTCAGGGGCACCATATTAACCGGTACAAACTGGAAGTTCGTATCGTACATAATCACCGTTTCCACCGTCTTTAGGTAGCCGGGAGCTTCGGCGATAAACGTCAGTTCCAGGGGGTTATCCGCGTTGATAGTATCAGCCCGGTCGAGCGAGATCTCCATGAACCCATCCTGAACTACGAGATCACGACGACCATCGGTCGTGTAGACTCTATTGGCACCAGGACCAGTGACCCGGACGGATAAGTTGGCCGGAGCATTGGTGTTATTTGGGTTAGCATCCAAAAAGTTGACGATCAGAGGTGTCCGAAAAACATTAAAATCGAGGTTGAGTACCACCCCATCCGTAATACTGTCAAGCGTCAGGTCTTTACAGGTGGTGGTAAATATCATAGTCGCGGCAAGCAGCAGCGGTATGGTCAAACGTTGTTTCATGGTGAATTGTATTATGTTGGTTTTTAGGAATTATTGCTGGTTCATAGTAAAAGAGCGCGTCTCTTCTGCTTTTGAAGGATCGGAATCGGCCTGGATGGTGACTACGGTGTCCATGTACAGGTAGTGCTGTAATCGAATTTCATAGGTAGCGCCTCGTTCCAGAGCGATTTCAAAAGAACCACCCGGATAGCGCTGAGACAAGGCTTTTTGTTTTTGTCCGTTGGGCAGCACCTTATACATATCGATAATGACGTAGGGTAAGTTGTTTCCGTCACCACTGTCAATCACCTGGCCCTTCAGTGATAGGTAGGGAGTCACTGGTTTAGCTGGAGTAGCAGGTTGCTGAGCTGGAGCTTCCACTATTTCTTCTGCTTCTTCTTTACGATTTTTTCGACTTGGTTTTTCTGCTTCCTCCTCTTCCATCGGAGCTTCCCGCATTTCTTCGGTGATGAGTGGTGCTTCATCAGGAGCTTCCTTCTCTGGTTCCATCAGGTCATCCTGCATGGGATCCTTTGATTTGGGGTTACCGAGGGCAAAGCCATATGCCAGGCGAATACCAATGCTGGGATGGAATTGCAGGGATTCCAGGTTGTTGCTTAAAACAGGCCCGTTGGCCTCATTGCCGGCAAGTACTCCGTCGGATTGGACGGTAATAGCGGGTTTGCCACGCATATAGACGCCAGCCTCGAAGGCAAAGGTTAGCTTATTGGCAGCCAGGGAACGTCCGAAACCCAGTCCGAGATACGGGTAGATAGACGATTCGGTGCGGTAGGTACTACCGATGCTTCCCAGGCGTTCGGGAGTCAGTTCGAAATCATTAATGAAAATACTTTCGGTAAATCGACCGGCGATGGTAATGTGGTTGTCGAGTTCGAACATGGCGCCTGCCATTAGCCGAAGTTTTTTACTGCGGGTGAACGGAAAGTCTACCAGGAACCCAATGGTACTCAGGTTGATATCGCTATCTATCAACAGGGTTTGCCCGTCGACCCCCAGGGGTCCAGCATCTATGGAAAAGTCAGACAAGGATGCGCGAATACTGTTATAAGAAATTCGAAAGTTGACTGGTTTGAGGATGCCAAGTGTCACATCGGCTCCGTAAAGGGCATGGGTCCCCGTATTTAATCCGATTGACATAGCTGGCTGAAATCCGGTTTCGAGGCCGGCAGCGTCCTCCATTGGCATTTCTTGGGCTCCCAGTGGGGGCAACAGCAACAGGAAAGGGACAACAAACATCACGGACAGGCAGCGAAAGCCTCCTGAAGCCGTAGCGGGAAACGTACTCATAGCTGGTAGGTTAGTGGGTTACAATTTGTAAATTAAAAATCGGAGGGAGTACCTCATACGGTAAAGCTCCAACCGGTGATACGTCATGGGAGCGAAGGGGATACCAGCTCCTATTCATTAGTGGTTTTACGCAGTATTCATTGTTTGGTTACACTCAAATAGCTTGTTGTCAAGAGGTATTTACGGGGTATTAGCTCCCTGATAAATTACGTTGAAAGAACCGAATCCCGGAGGTCGGATTCTGATTGTAGGGGGGTATTTCAGTGAAGCCAAATCGTTGGTACATTCGCCTGGCTGCATGCATATGGGGGTGGGTGTCGAGCCTCAGGCGGTCGTATCCAATTTGGGTTGCTTCGTGTATTATAGCGGTAAGTAATGCTTCTCCGATGCCGTTGCCCCGAAACTCGGGATCAACATACATACGCTTCAGTTCAGCTGTATTGGATGACAAGGGGCGCAATCCAAGGCAGCCGGCAGCCTGGTCACCCAACCAGGCAATCAATAATACACCCGATGGGGGAGCATATAGCCCGGGGAGGGATTCCAATTCCTGTTCAAACGCTCCGAGGGCAGCGTCGTGACCTCGCCAATTGGCGTAGTCGCGCAGTAGTGTTCGCACTCCATCCAATTGCCTGGGCGTAGTTGCCCGCTCAATTTGCAGGGTCATAACGGACGCTCGTAGGGTACTTTTTGGCGCAAAGCCAATAAAATCCGCAGGATGACTCGTCGCTCGAATGCCTCTACTAAAAAGCCTTCTGTAAAACGATCCGCACGTACCAGCAAAGTAATCATTTTACATATTTCAGGTACATCCATTCGGGAAAAATCGTACGCTTTCTTCCGCCAGGCAGTATGTCCCTTTTCCCATTGGCTCCAGTCGTATACGACCACCAGTCCCAGATCGTATACTAAGTCCTGAAAATGACGGACTTCCTCGGCAGGTATGAGGTACGGTTGTTGTTCTTCCCCCGACCAACGGCCATAACTTTCTTTCTCTTCCAGGATGGGAATGAGGTCGAGGAGTCGCTGCCAATCGGGCATGCGGATCCGCACCAGGTGGTCTTCGAGTTGAATTTCCTCCGTAAACATAAGTCGCATCAAATATCTCTCAGGGAGAACATATGGGTTTTTAAATTCTATACTGCCTGCTGGGTTAGTACCGTCAAAATAGTACAATTATACCGCTTCCGAAAAGGTTTGGGCTTTGCCCAATCTTTTCACGCGAGTATATTGATTATTCCCCGGAAGCTTTCCGGCGGAAAACGGAAAGCCCTAGCGGAGGAACGCTTATTTCAATCCAGTAGGGTTGGCCGGACCAATCTTCCTTAATGGCTTCGTGAGTGGCATTGCCGTGCTGACCACTGCCACCAAATCCTTCCAGATCACTGTTCAGGCATTCTTCCCAGGTGCCGGGTAGTGGAACCCCCAAACGGTAGGGGTAGCGATTAACGGGGGTGAAATTGCAAAGGACGACCAGTTGGTCCTCCGGGTGGTCACCACGGCGTATGAAGGACAACAAGCTGCTGGTCGCATCACCATGATCAACCCAGGCGAAGCCGTCTCCCTGGAACTGGCGCTCGTAAAGCGCTGGTGTATTGCGGTAGAAATGGTTCAGCGTCTTAACCCATTCCCGTATACCCTGATGAGGCGGATGATCCAGGAGCCACCAATCCAGACCGCGCTCTATATCCCATTCGGTGGTCTGACCGAATTCACCTCCCATGAAGAGCAACTTTGTACCGGGGTGCATAAACATATATCCAAACAATAGCCGCAAATTGGCTAAGCGTTGCCATTCATCACCAGGCATGCGGTCGATGAGTGCCCCTTTACCGTGAACCACTTCGTCGTGCGAAAGCGGGAGCATAAAATTCTCCGTGAAGGCGTAAATCAGGCTAAAGGTAATCTCGCCGTGGTGGTATTTCCGGTGGATGGGTTCCCGCTTAAAGTAATTGAGGGTATCGTGCATCCAGCCCATCATCCATTTTTGGCCAAAGCCCAGCCCTCCCGTATACGTGGGATGAGAAACACCGCCCCAGGCCGTGGATTCTTCGGCAATGGTAATGGCGTCCGGATATTCCCGGTATACCGTTTCATTGAATTCCCGCAGGAAATCAACGGCTTCCAGGTTCTCCCGCCCACCGTATTTATTAGGGATCCACTCACCCTCTTCCCGCGAGTAATCGAGATAGAGCATGGATGCAACGGCATCTACGCGAAGACCATCGATATGGTATTGGTCGAGCCAAAAGAGTGCGTTGGATATCAAAAAATTACGGACTTCGTTACGACCGTAATTAAATACGGCGCTCTTCCAGTCGGGGTGAAAACCCTGGCGTGGATCGGCGTGCTCGAATAGGTGGGTACCATCAAATTGGGCTAAGCCGTGGGCGTCGTTGGGAAAGTGGGAGGGTACCCAGTCTACCAGTACCCCAATACCCGCCTGGTGCAGTGCATCGACGAGAAACATGAAGTCCTCGGGTTGTCCAAACCGAGAGGTGGGTGCAAAGTATCCAGTAACCTGGTAACCCCAGGAAGGGAAAAATGGATGTTCCATTGGTGGCAGAAACTCCACGTGTGTAAAGCCGGCATCTACAATATAATCGACCAGATCCCTGGCCATTTCCCGGTAACTGAGCGAACGACTGTTGTTGTCGAGCTTACGCCAGGAACCCAAGTGCATCTCGTACACGGAATAGGGCTGTGGCTTGCCACTCTTCTGTTTGCGTTCCTCCATCCAATCGCGATCCTGCCATTCGTAGGAAAGATCCCAGACGATGGAGGCTGTGCGGGGCGGGATTTCCCAAAAACGGGCAAAGGGATCTCCTTTCTCTATGCGATCTCCCTGGGGTGTTTGTATACAATATTTATACAGCGTACCCTTGCCAATGTTGGGAATGAAACCCTCCCAAATGCCCGATCCGTCCCAACGGACATTGAGCGGATGCGATTCCTGGTTCCACCCGTTGAAGTCACCGATTACCGATACGTGCTGGCCATTGGGCGCCCATACGGCAAAATAGGTGCCCCACTGCCCATCGACCTCGATGGAGTGGCTGCCGAGTTTTTCGTACAACCGGAAGTGCTTACCAGACCGGAAAAGGTGAATATCGAATTCGGTTAGTAGACTGTGGACCTGCACTTCGCTCATAAGTTGGACGTTTCTCGCTTCCTACAAAAAGTTGACCCGACAAACGCGGGTCATTTGTCTAAAATTAAAAATCTTACCCGGTATTGGTAGATAGAGGCAGCTTTTAATTGGAAAAAGACGAATGTTTTATACACCGCTTCCACTGAGCCTGGCCAGCTCCTCACGAGCAGTTTGGAAATCAGACCTCTAAGCCATACCGCTATTGTGCCATGCGATCAGGTGGCGAAGATCTGTTCAAAGTTCTTAAAGGCTTTGAATTCAATGGCATTACCACTGGGATCCAAAAAGAACATGGTAGCCTGCTCTCCGGGTTCTCCCTGGAAGCGGATGTAGGGCTCAATTACAAAATCAATACCGTGTTGCTTAAGCTTGCTGGCCAATTTTTCCCAATCATCCATTTGCAGGATAGCTCCGAAATGCTTTACGGGCACCTCCTTACCATCGACGTGATTAGTGGGAGCCGCTGAATCCCCCCCCTCCGTCAGATGTGCGGTCAGTTGGTTTCCCCAAAAATCGAGGTCAATCCAACGGTCCGAAGTGCGGCCAATCTTGCAGCCGAGCAGGTCTTCGTAAAAGGAGCGTGTCTCCGTCAGGTCTTTAACCGGGAATGCTAAATGAAATGGTTGTGCCATGGTTATGTTGTTTTGTTCGTTTTTCACCTCCCACCGCTAAAGCGGCTGGGCCTATATATGTCCGATTTCCCCGCCCGCCGGAGCCCTGGCGAAGGCGGGCCGCTTTCCGATCTCCGCTTTCCGATTTCCGCTTTCCGATTTCCGACTTCCGCTTTCCCTTCACCACCCCCGGTACGATGGTGGTTTAATGCCCTGCATTCGGGCGTATACGATAATCTGCCCGCGGTGGTGGGTCAGGTGGTCGTTAAGCAGGAAAACGATCCGGCGCCGACTCATTGGTCCCGCGAAAAAATTAACCTCATCATCGAGGGTGCTGGCATCCAGGTTTTGCAAGGCCGTGTGAGCAGCTTCCATCGCCCTGCGGGCAGTAGTTATAACTTCCTCCTTGCTGGCGTTCTCCATAGTGCGTTCAACGGTTACCTTTTCTCCATGGAGGTAACTGCCGGTCAGCCAGGCAACATTGCCGGCCATATGTAACACTTGCTCCTGAAAGGTCATTTGCTCCTCGGTCGGACGGAAATCATAGTGTTCGAAGGGCATGGCTTCGGCCAACTCCAGGGTGTAGGCCATCATGTTCTCCCATTTGGCTACCGCATCGGTCAGGAAAGGGTCTTGCGCCATAGTCAGGTGGCTTGCGCCAAAAATCAATAGGGTTAGTAATAAGCTTCGCATGAATGATTGCGTTTCGGGTGAGACGGAAATATACAAATTGCCAATTCGTTTTCCTGCTTCCAGTGCGTACTCCGGAGGAATTTTTTCTGCATCAGGACCCAAATCGATCCAGGTGCTCCAGGGCGTAGTAGGCCGATGCAACGTGCATACTCTGGAGAAAGGCATTTTCCCGTAAGAGTCGCCGGAATTCCGGAATGCTTACCAGTTCTAATTCAATTTGTTCCCCCGCGCCGGGCTTGGGATCCTGAATCCGCTGACCGCCAACCGCCAGAAAGCTGTGGACCAGATTGGTACACTTATCGGGATTTGATGAAACAATACTGGTAGCATATAATTCGCTAAAGACGTAACCGGTCTCCTCCAGCAGTTCGCGACGCATGGCCGCCTCCGGCGAAGCATCTTCATCCTCCACGGTACCACTGGGAAGCTCCAGTATAACCGACCCTACCCCGTGGCGGTACTGACGTGTCAGTATGACCTCGCCCTCAGCCGTTAGAGCTACCGCATTGAGCCAATCGGGGTATTCCAAAACGTAGAATGGGTCGACAATTTGACCATCGGGCATTTGACAGCGATCGGCCCTGAGGTGGATCCAACGATCCGACCGGATGGTCCTCGAAGCCAGGATGTTCCATTTCATATCCCCAAGCTACGGAACCTGTTTCCGAAAACCCAATCGAACCCCGTTGGTATTTGATCGTTAAGAATTGTATATTTTCCCTGAATTACCGAATTCCATTATATTCCCCGATCGACGAGCATATATCCATAAACCAGCAACTGAAAGCGAACTATTTGTTCAAAAAGGTAACACCACCCTATGACCAAAAAACGCCAAAACTGGGATAGTAAACTCGGGTTTATTCTGGCCGCCAGCGGTTCGGCCATTGGCCTCGGAAATATTGTTTTCTTCAGTTCCAATGCCTATCAATACGGTGGCGGAGCATTCTACATTCCGTATTTTATAGCCCTCTTTGTGCTGGGTATGCCCATCATGATGCTGGAATTCGGACTGGGTAGTACCACCCGCAAATCCCTGCCCATGGCCATGCGGGAATACACGGGCCGTAAGGGAGAATTCATCGGCTGGTGGAGTGTGATGGCCGCACTATTCATCACCATGTATTACATCGCCATTCTGGGCTGGGCCTTTACCATGATGATCGGTTCGTTCGGAAGCTTATTCGAACCCGGGATCACCGCTCCATTCACTCCCTTTACCGAACCCACGCCCGAGCCAAACGCCATGGTGTACTTTTTCAACACCATTGCCACCTGGCAACCCCTCCTGTTTATCGTTTTGCTCTGGCTGATAAACTTGACTATCCTGCGTACGGGAACGGAATCCATCGAAAAAGCAGTCCGGGTATTTGTACCCACCATGTGGATATTCATGATCATACTGGTTATCCGCGGACTCACCCTCGACGGAGGCTTCGATGGCGTGATGTACCTCTTTACCCCCGACTTTGAAGGCATTTCTGACCCTAGTGTTTGGCGTGGTGCCTTCAGTCAAATGTTTTTCTCCCTCTCCCTGGGAATGGGTACCATGACGGCTTATGCGTCCTATCTGCCCCGTGATGCCGACCAGGTCAATAACTCGATGTTGGTATCTTTCCTGAACTGCAGTTTTGAGTTTCTGGCCGGAATCGCCATCTTCTCACTACTATTCGTTTTTGCCCTGAATCCGGCGGGAACAACCTTGTCCCTTTCTTTCTTCGTTATCCCGCAGGGTATCAATGAGCTGTCTTCCACGCCCTGGGTGGTGCGCCTGTTCGGCTTTTTATTCTACTTGCTGATCGTTATGGCGGGCATCACGTCCTCTATATCCCTGATCGAAAGCCCGGCTTCTGCCCTGATGGATAAATTCAAAATAAGCCGCCGTCGGGCACTGACCTTTATTGCCGTACCGGCGATGATCGGTAGTTGCTTGTTCGCCTTACCCCAGATCATTGATCCCAACCTGTCGGGCAATGGTACCCTGGGACTCACGCTTCTCGATCTGACCGACCACTGGGTCTTTAACTATAGCCTCCTGATCGTTGGTTTTGTGGAAGTATTACTGGTTGGATGGATCTTTGGAGCCGAAAATTTGCGGCAAGCTCTCAACGAACACGCCAAACTAAAGATCGGACGCTGGTTTGTGGTCCTGGTAAAATACCTCATACCCTTAATCCTGCTCGTGGTGATCGTGACCAGCCTGATGTCTGATTGGCCGCTATACGGCAGTGCGTACGATATGCCCGGGTACACCTGGTTGCCGGTCTTTATTCCGATCTTCTTCCTGGTAGTGAGCCTTTCCATCGCTTTTATGCTTACGCAAAAAAAGAATCGAACATGAGAGCCACATCGTCCGTTTTAATGGTACTGGTATGCTTATTGGTCCTTAGCCAGGGTGTATCAGCCCAAATTGAATTGGAGCCCCTGAAACCCACTAAAGGCGAAGTAGTGTCGGTGACCGTCGAACCACCGACCGACAGTTTGCTGCTTGTTTACCGGCCTAATAGCGCGGTAGCACGGGAAGAATGGGTGGTCAGTGATCAGGCGGATGGACACTTCGAGTGGACGCCCTCCGATGCCGGCGTGGTAGCTATGGCTGCCGGTGGGCAGGCACGGAACGTATCGGTGCGATTCGCCGGTGTATCGGAGTCCGGTATCTTTGTTATGGTATTAGCATTTTGCCTGTTGTTCGGAGGTGCCTCTTTTGCCTTCCGGCTACTCTTTAGTGATCCGGAAGCAGGGAAACATACACAAGAATTAGATGTTTCTCATCGGCCGGATACCTGAGCGTAATTGATTGTAAGTTAGTGATTTGCGCCTGATTTTTCTTTGAAAAAGCACATTTTTTTGCGTAAGCATACAATATACAAAGCACGTTTTCGGTTTTATTGGCGATTACTAGCTACATCCGAATCCGGACACCCAACCCATAGCTAGCTAAAACCCTCACAAGTATCACGCTATTCTACGCATCCGTTCGGATGCCGTAACACATTTGCTCCTCAATATTGGTTTTAAAACATCCGCTATTTCCATACGAAATACGAATAAACTATTTATTACACATAACGCAAAAACCATTAACCATGAACAAGATCAGCTTGTTTCAACTGTTCGGGCTATTGATTATCTCAGCCCTTTTTACCACCGCATGTACTGATGACGATGACAATGACGGATCAGATCTTCAGGGAGACCTGCGGGTCGAGTTGACCGACTCCCCCATTGATGACCCCGATGTATCGGCTGTATTTGTAACGGTTGCCGATGTCCGAATCGACGGTGAAAGCTGGGAGGGATTCAATGGCAAGACGACGATTGACCTGATGGCCTACCAAAACGGCCGGACCGAACTGATCGGCGACGGTTCCCTAGATGCAGAGTCGTACAACAGCCTGGAATTGGTACTGGATTACGAAGAAGATGCCAACGGTAACAGTCCGGGGTGCTACGTCGAAAAAATGGATGGATCCAAAAAACAACTCCGAACTGACGATAATACACTGGAGGCTAATAAAGACTTTACGGTCGAAGCAAATCAGACCAGTGATATCGTCATTGATTTCGATCTTCGCAAAGCCGTACAGCGTTCAGATGATGCACAAGAGGAATATCGTTTTGTAGCTCAAAGTAACCTGGAGGCTGCCCTGCGAGTCGTTAACAAAGCAGAAGCGGGGTCAATTGAAGGTGATATTTCGGATGATAACACCAATAGCGATCGCATCGTTGTGTACGCCTACGCCGCGGGTAGCTTCAACCGCATGCAGGAAATGGAGGAGAATAGTAACGGCCTGCGCTTTCAAAATGCAGTGTCCAGTACTGTGGTAGCCAATGATGGTTCTTATAACCTATCCTTCCTGGAATCAGGAGACTACGAACTGGTGTTTGCCTCTTATCGCGACGACGACAACGATGGCGAAACCGAATTGCAGGGAAGCCTGGAGTTAAGCCTGCTTAGTAATCTGGGACTAAATCTGTCTAGCTTGTCCGTCGAGTCACAAACCAGTCTGGAGGTAGATGTTCAGGTGACAGGCTTGTTGCCATTCTAATTTGATCAGATCCAATGCAATCTGCAAGTAGAGGCGTAATGCAACGCGCCTCTACTTGCATACCTTCTCCGGATTAATCCCAAAAACTATCAACCTCAGTCGATTCGGCTGAGGTTTTTTATTTTAGATGAAAATTCACCTGACATGTATATAAGTTCACCCGTACAAGCCGTTCAGCGCTTGCATCAACATCGACAAGGACATTATGCCGACACCGTCATGGAAGACCTGTCCGGCCGGGTAGATGATTTGATGGAACACCAAATCGACCAGGTACTGGCTATCGCCACCTACCTGACCAATGGCCACCCGGAGTATGCCGGTCAGGCTACCCACCACATACCATTTGGATCTATTCAGCGATCCGATTTCGAAAAAGCAGTAGCCCGAACTGTTGGTTATCGGGACTGGTCGGGAGTGGAACAGGAGACAAAAAAACCGGATCCCGATTTTGAACGAGCAGTAGATTTGCTGTTGGCTGGTGATAAGGAAGCGCTGGCAGCAATGCTTACGCAAAAACCGGACCTTATCAACCAATCCAGTGCTTATGGTCACCGCGCCGGATTGGTTCACTACGTAGGGGCCAATGGTGTGGAACTTTGGCGACAACAGGTACCTGCTAACCTGCCAGAGATGTTACAGCTCTTACTCGATCACGGAGCTGATCCTCAACAGGCGCACAATATCTATCAGGGTAATGGGGATGTTCGTGCCCTGATCGAAACCAGTGCCCACCCCAAAGATGCGGGTATTAGTGCAAAGCTGCTGCAGGTCTTGTAGGACGGCAGACGGCTTTCGGAATACGGTGCACGGA
>JASBTH010000579.1 GCA_030148525.1 Saprospiraceae bacterium
AGCGGATCTGCCCAACCTGCGTACCATCCGCCTTGGGTCCAAAGCCCTCGGGTACTGGCCGCAACGCTTTACCACCGATGCCGATGCCGACGATCTGATGCGCCTGTTTGAGAAGGCCAAAGCCAACGGCATTCACATTGCGTATATGGCTCACTTCAACCACCCCGCTGAGATGCGGACCGGCGAGGTGAAAAAAGCCATCCAACGTATCCTCAATACCGGAGCGGTCATCCGGAGTCAATCCCCGGTCATGCGGAACATCAACGACAATGCCGATGCCTGGGCGCAAATGTGGCAGGAACAGGTGGAACTGGGCGTCATCCCTTACTATATGTTTATTGCCCGCGATACCGGCGCCCAGGATTATTTTGCGGTAACGCTGGATAAGGCCTGGCACGTCTTCCGCGATGCTTACCAGCAGGTAAGCGGGGTCGCCCGCACGGTCCGTGGCCCGTCCATGTCGGCTGGGCCGGGTAAAGTACGCGTGATCGGCGTAACGGAGATCATGGGGGAGAAAGTCTATAGTCTTGAGTTCATCCAGGGACGTAATCCCGACTGGATCGCGCGGCCCTTCTTCGCCAAATACGATCCCCACGCCATCTGGCTGGATGAGCTCGAACCAGCCTTCGGGGAAGGTAAATTCTTCTTCGAAGACGTATATCCGCTCCACCGTAAACCATCGAAGTCCCGTGCCCACCGTGAGCCTTCTTTGGTAGGATGATTAACAGGTATGAGGTATGAGGTTTGAGGTGGAAGGGGATTTAAGATGCAATGGCACTTGAATCCCCTTTTCTGATAACCATCCTGTATTTGACAACAGGTTTTATAAATCTGCTGTACCTTACCCCAAACCTTCATCGCCCGCCGGAGTCCGTACGGACGAAGGAGGGAAACCTAACCTCATACCCTAAATCTAACCTCAAACCCCAAACCTCATACCCCAAACCCCAAACCCCAAACCTCAAACCTCAAACCTCAAACCTGTACTATATGGGTAAACAACGCAACATTCGTGTCGATCTGAACCTGAATATTCGTGGGCTCAAGAAGTCGGCTACGCTGGCTATTAACGAGCAGTCGCGTGCGCTTGAAAAAGAGGGGCGTACCGTGTACAAACTGGGCTTTGGCCAATCGCCCTTTCCCGTACCGGAACCCGTGACGGAAGCGCTGCGCCAACACGCCCATGAAAAGGATTATCTGGCCGTGCAGGGACTCTACGATTTGCGGGCCACGATTGCCCAATCGTATAAACGGCGACAGGGGATCGACCGGACGGCCGAACAGGTGCTGATCGGGCCTGGCTCCAAGGAGTTGTTGTTTTTGCTGCAGTTGGTGTATTACGGGGATCTGGTGATCCCTACTCCGAGTTGGGTATCGTATTCGCCCCAGGCACACATCATTGGGCGGCGGGTGAATTGGGTGCGCACCCACCAGGAAAACGACTGGCGGCTGACTCCGGAGGAACTGGAATCGATCTGTCAGTACGATCCGGAGCGTCCGCGTATTCTGGTGTTGAATTATCCGGCCAATCCCACCGGGGCGACGTATACGGCCGATCGCCTGAAACGCATTGCCGAGATCGCTCGCCGCTACAAGGTGATCCTGTTATCCGATGAGATCTACGGCGAGTTACACCATACGGGCAAGCACGTTTCTCTGGCACGGTATTATCCGGAGGGCACCATCGTCAGTAGTGGTCTTTCCAAATGGTGCGGCGCCGGCGGTTGGCGGTTGGGCTTTTTCGTTTTTCCGGAATCGCTCACCTGGTTACAGGAAGCGATGGCCGTGGTGGCCAGTGAGACCTTTACCTCGACCAGTGCGCCCATTCAGTACGCGGCGGTGGCAGCGTTCCAGGAGCATCCCGACATTGATGCCTACCTCAGGGATGCCCAGCGTATTTTGCGGCACATTGGCAAATATATTCACCAGCGACTGACCGCTATGCGCGTGTATGCGCCCAAGCCACAGGGAGGCTTTTACCTGTTCCCGAATTTCAGCTATCACCAGCAAAAACTCCTTAAGCGAGGCATCTCTAACAGTGGCGATCTTTGCCGGAAGCTACTCGAGGATACGGGGATTGCCTTGCTGCCCAGTTTCGACTTCGGACGTCCCTCGGAGGAACTGACCGCCCGACTATCGTACGTGGATTTCGACGGGACTGCGGCCCTGGCTACTGCCGCTGAAAATTATGCGGAAAAGGCACTCGATCAGGCTTTCCTGCAATCGTGCTGCCCCCGTTTGATTGCTGCCATGGATACGTTGGAGAAATGGTTGTCTGACGGTTGACGCTGCACGCAACACGGTTTACGGTGGATATTCGCCGGATTACCACTCCCTTCTGTAAACCGACCGTTTTCTTTTCCACATCTACCGCTTTTTAACAAAAATTTGTTGCAAATCTCCCCGAAAAGCACTTATTTTTGAAACAAATTGTTTCTACCGGCATTTAGTACGCGTGCTGTAACAAGTAGTACACGGTTCACGATAGACGTCAAACGGTTTGTCTGGTGCAGTGCAACACCTTAGTGAATTTCCCCAAGAATGTGGACAAGTTTACGATCTCTTGATTATGAATGTCTACTTCGAAAAAACAGCTAAGCCGTAAGCCGTAAGCCGTAAGCCGTAAGCCGTAAGCCGTAAGCCGTAAGCCCGATAGGGCGAAGGCGGGAGCCGTTTTACGATAAGAAAACAGAAAATACCATGTTTGAACGAGCCATCCTGCACCTGGACCTCGACGCCTTCTTCGTGTCGGTCGAGTGCCTGCGCAACGATGCCCTGCGCGGAAAACCCGTCCTGATCGGCGGTAGTAGCGGACGGGGTGTAGTTGCATCCTGTAGTTACGAAGCGCGCCGCTTCGGTATTCATTCCGCGATGCCCATGCGTATGGCGCTGCGCCTGTGCCCGGATGCTACCGTGGTGCGGGGCGATATGGAAGCCTATTCCAAATACTCCAACCTGGTCGGAGAGGTGATCGCCGATGACGTACCCCTCTACGAAAAAGCTTCGGTCGATGAGTTCTATGCCGACCTGACGGGTATGGATCAGCATTTTGGCTGCTGGCGATGGTCGCGGGAATTGCGCGACAAGATCATGCGGGAAACGGGCTTACCCATCTCTATGGGGCTCTCCATCAACAAACTGGTCTCCAAGGTAGGTACCAGTGAGTCCAAGCCTAATGGCAGCCGCTTGGTCGATCCCGGGACGGAGCAGGCTTTCTTCGATCCACTGCCGGTGCGGCGGCTGCCATCCGTGGGGAAAGCCACTCATCGCAAACTGAGCCTGATGGGCATCCGCGACGTGCAGACCCTGCGGCAGATACCGGCCCGCTTATTAGTCCGCGAATTCGGAAAGCACGGTATGGCGCTTTCGCAAAAAGCACACGCCCGCGACGACCGGCCCGTAGTGCCTTACCGTGATCAGAAGTCCATGTCGACTGAGCGCACCTTCCAGGTCGATACCACCAATGTCTTTTTTCTGAAACAGGAGCTTACCCGTATGGTGTCGGGCCTGGCCTATGACTTACGTCAAAAACAGAAGCTTACGTCCTGTATCACCCTCAAACTGCGCTACACGGATTTTAATACCTACACCAAACAAATACGCATCCCTTACTCGGCCAGCGATCGCCAGCTTATTCAGCATGCCCATGACCTGCTCGATCGCCTCTTTCAGCGGCGGCAACTCGTGCGCCTGCTGGGCGTACGCTTCAGCGGCCTGGTCAGCGGCCGTCCCCAACTCGACCTCTTCGACGATGCCGATAAGGATTCCCGCTTGCTTCACGCCATGGATCAGGTACGCAAACGATTTGGTAAAACCTCGATCGGTTATGGATGATCAGAGGTCAGAAGGCAGAAGGCAAAACCACGGATCCTGGAGCATGAACTAATCCCTCCGGTCTCTGCGCTCTCCGATCCCTTCAGTCCAGGTCAACTTCTGATCTCTGACCTCACACTTCTGACTTCCAAACATGTTTCTCAACTGCCACACCTACTTCAGCCTTCGGTACGGGACCATGTCCCCGGAGCAGCTCGTTACCCGGGCG
>JASBTH010000312.1 GCA_030148525.1 Saprospiraceae bacterium
GTATCCCTGACCCAGGATCGATTTGGGGTAGCCAATGAAGCCGTACTGCTCGACGGGTCACAATCCTTTCTGACGGCACCTGCTGCCGATCACCTGAACTCTGATTTCACGACCGTTGCCTTCTGGGTACGCGTCGATGAACTGCCCGGGCAGGCTGAAGCCTACATGGTAGCCTTCGGTGGCTGGCAGGAGCGCTTTAAGATCTCGGTGCCGCCCCACGGCAAACCGGTATTCACCACCAATGCCGATGTGATCTCGGATATGGACGCCGGCGACGGCAATGAGCTGGTGCCGGGCGTATGGACGCATTTGGCCTTCGTGCACGACGGTACCAATGATATCATTTACATGAATGGCGTCGAGGTGGCTTCCAAAGCGGTTGCCGGAGCCCTGAACAGCTCTACCACGCCGCTGGGGATGGGCTACGATCCCGTGGGCGGCTCTCTCTTCTTCGAAGGGGCCCTCGACGATGTGCTTATCTTCGACGAAGCCCTGGACGCCACGGCTATCGCCGATCTCTACGCAGCACAAACCGAAGAACCTGAATTCCCGGATGGAGAGGTCGCTAGCTACGATCTGGACGGCAACACCCTCGATGGTTCTGGTTACGATAACCACGCTACCAGTCAGGACCTGTCGGTGGCAACGAATCGCCACGGCTTTGGCCAGAGCGCCATGTCTTTTAACGGCACAACCTCTCAGGCTACCGCCTCCAGCTCCGGTCAACTGAATTCGGACTTTGTAACGGTGGCCTTCTGGATCAAGCTGAACAGCCTGCCCGGACAGGGGGAATACTACCTCATGTCAAATGGCGGCTGGCAGGAACGCTGGAAGATCTCGCTGCCGAACCACGGTAAACCGGTCTGGACCACCAATGCTACCTCCGGTATTTCCGATATGGATTCCGGCGACGGCAACGCATTGGTACCCGGCGAATGGGCCCACCTGGCCTTTGTCCATGACGGTACCAATGATATTATTTACCTCAATGGAGCTCAGGTGGCCTCCAAGGCGGTGGCCGGTGCGCTGAACAGCACCACCCATCCGCTGGGTTTGGGCTACAACCCCATCGATGGCGGTAGCTACCTGGACGGAGTCCTGGATGACGTAGCTATTTACAACGTAGCCCTGGATTCCATGACGATTGCCGATCTGTACGATGCCCAGTCCATGTCTCCGGCTGAGGAATCGGACCTGGTGGCTTCCTATCCCTTTACCGGCAATGCCGAGGATGCTTCCCAGTACGGAAACGATGCCCACGTTGCTGGTGCCACCCTGGCCGCCGACCGCTTCGGCTACGGTGGTAATGCCTACTCTTTTGATGGTACGGATTCCCTGGTTGCTCCGAATTCTCCGGTGTTGAACAGTGATTTCACCACCATCGCTTTCTGGGTGAAGGTGGATTCCCTACCCGCTCAGGGCGAAGTGTATCTGATGTCGAACGGTGGTTGGCAGGAGCGCTGGAAGATTTCCTTGCCCGGCCACGGTAAGCCCGTCTTTACCACCAATTACGATGGCGGGATTTCCGATATGGACTCCGGTGACGGTAACGAGCTGGTGGAAGGCGAATGGGCGCACCTGGCCTTCGTCCACGACGGCGCCAACGATATTATCTACCTTAATGGGGTAGAAGCTGCTTCCAAAGAAGTAGTGGGTGCGCTGAACGATACCGATCACCCGCTGGGAATTGGTAGCAACCCCATCGACGGCGGGAACTATTTTATGGGCTCCATCGACGAGGTATTGATATTTAACCGGGCGCTAACGGCCCAGGAAATCGCCGATGCCTACGCGGCCCAATCCGCCGAGCCCATGTTCGACGAAGAGCTGGTCGCCAATTATACCTTCAGCGGTGACGCCGAGGATGAGACCGTGTTCTCCAACCACGCTTCGGTATCCGGTGCGCTGCCGGCTGATGACCGCTTTGGTAGAGCCAATCAGGCCTACCAGTTTGATGGCATTGACGATGCCATTACGGCCGCTAATTCTCCCCAGCAAAACTCGGATTATACCACCGTCAGTTTTTGGGTGAATTTGCACGAACTGCCCGGTAACGGAGAGTATTATCTCCTATCGAATGGTGGCTGGCAGGAACGTTGGAAGATTTCCCTGCCTCCGCACGGGAAACCCGTCTGGACAACGAATAATTCCTCAGGTATTTCCGATATGGATTCTGGCGACGGCAACGAGTTGGTGCCCGGTACCTGGACCCACGTAGTGATGAGCCACGACGGTGCCATGGATAAAATCTATATGGATGGTAACCTGGTGGCCAGCAAGGAAGTGACCGGCGAAATGAACAGCACTACACATCCCCTGGGTATTGGCTACAATCCTATTGACGGAGCCAATTTCACCAATGGATCACTGGACGAGGTGCGTATTTATAATCGCGCCCTGACCGACCAGGAAGTTGCTGATCTGTACGCTGCTCAGGCCGCCGCACCAGAACCTGCGGATACCGTAGCGCCTAATGCTCCCCTGGGGTTGACGGCTGAAGTAACCTTTAATAATGTTGATCTGAGCTGGAATGCTGCTACCGACAATGTCGGTGTTACCGGTTACAACGTATTCCAGGATAGCGTCAAAGTTGCTACCACCACCGGGACTTCTTTGTACTTACCCGAATTGGCACCATTGACCACCTTTGAATTTGGTGTGTCTGCCGTGGATGCAGTGGGTAATGAATCTACTCGTACTACCTTGCGGGTCACTACCGGCGAGGAATCCAGCCCCGATACCATTCCGCCAAGTGCACCGGGTAACCTGCGTGGTGATGCCGGTTCTAACTCCGTAGCTCTGGCCTGGGATGCCTCGACGGATGATCGCCAGGTGGCTGGTTATGTGGTACTGGTCGACGGCTTTGAATTCGACACGCTGGCCCCAAGCCGCACGTCGGTAATCATCCCGAATCTGGACCCGGAAACAGCTTATTTCTTCGAAGTGTATGCTTTTGATGCCGCCGGAAATGCCTCGGAAGTGGCCGACCTGCTGCTGTCGACCGAACCCGAGATGGATGCCGGTGAACCGGGCCTGGTAGCCTGGTATCCGTTCGAAGGTGATGCCAATGACGCAACTCCTTACGAAAACCATGGTGTAATTGGTGGTAACCCCACCTTTGAGGCCGTTACCGACCGCCCCAACGCCAGCGGCCAGGCCATCAAGTTTGATGGTGATCAGGATTCGGTATTGGCTCCCAATGCGGTGCAACTGATCTCGGATTATACCACCGTGAGCTTCTGGATTTACGTCGATAGTGTCAATACGGCCGATGCCGAAGCCTACATCATGAGCTTTGGTCACTGGAGTGAGCGCTGGAAGATCTCCCTGCCGCAACACACCAAGATTGTGTGGACTACCAACAGCATGAACGCTCAGTTCGATAATGCCATTTCCGATATGGATTCGGGTGATGGTAACGAATTGGTGCCCGGCTTCTGGTGGTACGTGACCATGGTCCACGACGGTACCGATGATATCATCTACGTCGATGGGGTAGAGGTGAACCGCAAACCTGCTGCCGGTACCCTGAATAGTACCGGTCGCCCGTTCGGTATGGGTAACAACCCCATCGAAGGCGGACAGTACTTCAACGGTTTACTCGATGAGATCAAGGTGTATAATAAAGCCCTGACCGCCGAGGAGATCGCCAACCTCTACGCCAGCGGAACGACTGGTCTGAACGACCTGCTGACCGATGGATTGCGCAACTACGTGCGTATCGCGTATCCTAACCCGGCTATCGACCGCCTGAACGTGGAACACGATCTGCCGGCTAACCAACCGGTGTTACTCCGTGTATTCGATACGGCTGGTCGCCAGGTTGACGGTATGCAATACGATCGCCACGAGCTGCCGGAAGGACAATTCTTCCTGGATGTGGCCGACTACGATGCCGGCACTTACTTCCTCAACGTTGTGTTGGGTGGCAAGAGCCTCGGTGTTGTGAAGTTTTATAAACAATAATTGATCATCAAATGCGAAACAGTGCAGAGCCTCCGGCATAAAACCGGGGCTCTGCCTTTTCCTCTGGTGTATTGGTGGCTGAAAAGCTTTAGTCACGAATGCAAAAGCCTATATCATGTCTAATCTAAGTCAACGCTTTTCGCAGAATCCCATTCTGACGACTTCGGACATTGTGCCCAGCCAGAAGGGTTTAGTCGTGGAGTGTGTGTTAAATCCTGGCGTATTCGCCCATGAGGGGAAGACCTGGCTCATCGTTCGGGTCGCTGAACGCCCCGAACAACAGGAGGGTGTCACCTCCTTTCCGGTAATGCGCACCGACGGAAGTCTGGAAATAATGTCCTTTCAAAACGACGATCCCGAACTCGATCTGTCGGATAGCCGCTACGTAAAATATAAAGGGGTTACCTACCTGAGTACCATTTCTCACCTTCGCCTCCTTTGCAGTGAGGACGGAACCCACTTCTTTGAGCCTTCCGACCGGCCGACTAAGATATTTGGTCAGGATAGTCAGGAATCCTTTGGTATTGAGGACTGCCGGGTATCCAAAATTGGGGAGACTTACTACCTTACCTACACTCAGGTGTCCGAAAGTGGAGTTGGAGTGGGGCTGATGACCACCCGCGACTGGCGTACCATTCACCGGCAGGGAATGATCATTCCTCCCCACAATAAAGATTGTGCTTTATTTGAGGAGCCTGTCAACGGAAAATACTATTGCTTCCACCGGCCATCGGGCATCGATTTGGGCGGTAATTTTATATGGGTAGCTTCATCGCCCGACCTTTTGCATTGGGGAAATCATCGCTGTATTGCTCATACCCGTGAAGATATGTGGGACAGCGCTCGCGTCGGGGCGGGAGCCGCCCCCATTAAGACACATGCCGGGTGGCTGGAGATTTACCACGGAGCCAATGCCGATAACCGCTATTGCCTGGGCGCTTTATTGCTCGACCGGGATGATCCAACTAAGGTTTTAGCCCGGTCGGAAAAACCGATCTTCGAACCTACCTTGGATTACGAAAAAGATGGTTTTTTTGGGAACGTGGTGTTCACCAACGGTCACCTCGTCGATGGCGATACCGTCACCATGTACTACGGTGCATCCGATGAAGTCATTTGCGGAGCGACCTTTTCCATTGATGCTATACTGAACAGCCTGAATGTGTATTCTAAAGGGGCCCTTTAATAGATCGGCTCGTAAACAATCGAAACTATGATCAAGCAAATTCAAAAAGAGCTGGCGTTTTTCGGCTCCCACCCGCTGGGGATGCGGGTTTTGTTGCTAACCAACCTGATCTATGCGCTGGTATTGCCCATTATTGAGTTGTTTATTGGGGCCTACATTATGCGGAACTCTTCCGATGTGAGCTTAGTGGTGGTCTTTCAACTGGCCTTATACACCGGGATTCCACTGACCTTTATGATCAACGGCTTCCTGTTGAATCGCATCCATATCTCCTGGCTGTATTCCTTCGGGATGTTGCTGAGTGGTATTTCCATGACGGCCATGATGATGCTCGAACGACTCGACACCTTCGGGGTGGCCGTAGCTGGGCTGATCATGGGCTTGTCGTACGGCTTTTTCTGGGCTAATCGCGACTATCTGGCCCTGGATACCACGACCGATAAAACCCGTAACTATTATTACGGGATCGAGACTTTCTTCTATACCCTTACCTTTATTATCGTACCCTTCCTGGCGGGGGCCTTTATTGCGACTACGCAGGAGCAGGGTTGGTTTAATGGTAATGTCAACTACGCCTATTACATACTGACCGGTGTGGTTTTTGGTCTGACCGTCATTGCTTCTATTCTGGTGCATCAAGGCAAATTTGAAAATCCTAAAAAAGCACCTTTTCTCTTCTTCCGCTTTGATAAGCTGTGGCGCAAAATGCTTCAGTTATCGGCACTGAAGGGAGTGGCACAGGGGTACATAGTAACGGCCCCGGTCATGCTCATCATGAAATTGGTGGGTGAGGAAGGTGAATTAGGTATCATCCAATCGGTCGGGTCACTACTATCGGCTATCCTGTTGTACCTCCTGGGGCGCCTTGCCAAGCCCAAGCATCGCCTGGGGATCTTTTTATTTGGCCTGAGCTTGTTTGTGCTGGGGGCCAGTTTTAACGCGGCCCTGTATTCCTCCTGGGGAGTTATTCTGTTTGTGCTGTGCCTGATCTTTGCCCGGCCTTTGCTGGACATTGCCTATTTCCCCATTCAACTGGGCGTGATCGATATCGTGGCGGCCCGCGAAAAACGCAATGAATTCGCCTATATCTTCAATCACGAACTGGGACTGTACGCAGGACGCCTTTTTGGTTGTGGCCTGTTCATCATCCTGGCACGTACCATCAGCGACGAGATCGCCCTGCGCTACGCCTTGCTGGTGATTGCGCTGATCCAATTTCTGTCGTATTTCGTGGCTAAATCCATCCTGCGTGATCCCGACTGGGATAAGCAGTCGGCCGAGTCCGAAGAAGAATCTCTTTTGAAAGAACCCATTTAATGGAATGCTTCCATGGTGTTTATAAATCATTATCCTATGCTTGCTGTATTGCTTTCGCAAAAAAACAACCGATTCGTACTTGCCTTTACATTGCCCTTTCTGCTGGCAGCATGTACCACTGATACGGAGCCGATTATTTCGGCCGAACCGGTCGAGGAAGTAACGATCGACCGGGTGGCCGCTATGCCCGATCAGCCACAACCCTACAAAATGCGGGACTGGAAGCAGGTAACTAAAGACCTGGACGCTTACGTCTATGATTTTTCCCAGGAAGGGGAATTCAGGCCCTTTATCTGGCTGGACCCGAATAAGCGGAACCTGGACCAATCGACATTCGGGATCTTCACCGCCATGGGGGATGTCAGGCAGGGAGCCGATGTGAACCCGGAGGCCCATGAAGGCCTGGCCGTGTTGGGATCACTACTGGGGGCAACACTGGTGGGCATTGATAAAAGCGACCAGGACGGCCGCAATTACGTGCGCATGGCCCGCAACTACTTCAATAGCGATCGCGGTTGGGATATCATAATGAATTTCACCAATACTGAAGGCCACATTGGCGGCGGATACGGAAATGACTGGTGGTACGATATCTATAATAATGTGCTCTTTTACGCTGTCGGTAACTACTATCCCGACGAAGGATACAACGATATTATGCGGACTGTAGCCGAGCAGTTTTATCGGTCGGATTCCATTCTGGGCGATAATTACAGCTATTCCTACTTCGATTTTGGAGAAATGGAACCGGCGACCAATCACATTGTACCGCAGGAGGATGCGGCTGCCGGCTATGCCTTTGTACTGTATGCCGCTTATCAGAAATTCGGTGATGAAAAGTACCTGGAAGCCGCTAAACACGCCCTTACCGTATTGGAAAATCAACCCGAGAATCGCTTCTATGAAATCCTGATGCCCTTTGGTGCCTATCTGGGCGCGCGCATGAACGCCGAGCAGGGTACAGACTTTGATGTGGCAAAGTTTATCAACTGGACCCTCGATGGCGATGCAACCAACCGCACAGGCTGGGGTGCCATGGTGGGTAATTGGGGAGGCTACGATGTGAGTGGCCTTATCGGCAGCACGGTACACAACGGCGGCTATGCTTTCCTGATGAATACCTTTGATGTACTGTGGCCTTTCGCCGCCACCGTGCGCTACGATCAGCGTTTTGCGAAAGCAGTCGGTAAGTGGACACTGAATGCCGCCAATGCCGCCCGCTACTTCTATCCCTACGAAATGCCGGATTCCCTCCAGGCCATTCCCGAATACAAGGAGGTCACCAAGAACGTGATTGCGTACGAAGGCCTGATCAAAGAATCTACGTACGAAGAATTTAGGGGGATAACGCCCTTTGTGCAGGGCGATGGTCCCAACTGGGCACCCGGCATGCCGCCGGTGACAATGTTTTCCATCTACGGCAGCAGCCACGTGGGCGTCTTTGGTGGTTTGATCGATACTACGGATGTTGAGCAGATCCTGCGCATCGATTGCCGCAAGACGGACATGTTCCGCAAATACGAAGCGTATCCAACTTACCTGTACTACAATCCCTACGACGAAGCCAAAACCATCACCGTAGATCTGGGCACGGAGGCAACGGATCTGTACGATTCGGTAGGACGGGAGATCTTGGTCCGTAACCAATCCGGCACCGTAGAGATAAGCCTGCCTGCCAATTCCGCGCGTGTCCTGATCCATGCGCCCGGTAATAGCACCTACACGGAATCGGATGGTATGCTCCTGGCCAACGAGGTGCCGATTGATTTCCGATACTGATGGGAGTTGGAGAATTGGGGAGAGGGAGAATGGGTCGATTTAGCTCGATCGGCATCCATGATGTGTAGGTACGCGATTAATCGCAACTACCGTCTTTTTTGATTAGGCGATATGGAGATTAGGGGATCAGGTGATAGCCATTATGGAAAGGGAGAATTGGAGAAAGGGGGAGTTAGAGAAAGGGTCGATTTACCTCGATCGGCATCCATGACGTGTAGAGACGCGATTCGTCGTCTCTGCCACATCGCGTTCCGATACCCGGGATAAAGAGATTTCCGTCGTTTGAAATCCACGTAGGGTAGAGACGCGATTTATCGCGTCTGCCACATCGCGCCCGGATACCGTGTAAAAAAATATGGTGATTAGGAGATCATGCGAATGGGGTAGAGCGTGTTCAAATAACACCGCCCCAAGCCCGAAAAAATAAGCCCACTGCTTCAGCAGAAAAAATAAGCCCACTGCTTCAGCAGTGGGAAAAAAAGATGACAGAACCTCAAAAACAACCACCACTTTAGTGGTAAACCCCATTCGGGCGGTAGCACGCAAGGGCAAAGTACCTACTACCAAATACCCATTCATCATTCAACATTAAGCATTCAGCTTAAATAATTATTGAACCGCAGCACTAGAGGATCGAGCACCTCTGCCCGTCTCGGTCAAGTCCCTTGAGTCGCTACAGTCCCTTCTTTCCCTTCAGTCGCGGTGACGCACCACGCCCGAACATCCCCACTACGGTGAGGTTCTATATGAGTAAATGACCCATTTGGCGGAAGCCAAAAAACCAACTAAACCATGTCTCAAAGAAATCCATCCCGTGCCCTTCGGGTGCTTTTAGTTCTTATTGCCGTCACGGTGATCTTGTATTACGGACGTCCTTTTTTGTTGCCGCTTGCTTTTGGTGGTTTCCTGGCGATGGTTTTCTATCCACTCATCCTGGCATTACGGAAACGGGGTATCCCCAACTGGGGAGGCATTTCGGTGGCGGTTTTAATACTGATGTTGATTCTGGGCCTGATTGGAGGGACCACCTTTTTTCAGACCCGGTCCCTCGTACAGGACTGGCCTAATATTCGATCTGAGATCAATAAGAAACAGGAACAAACCGAGGATTACCTGATAAAGAACGTAGGAATTGTATCGGAGGATCGCATCGAAAAAGTGAAAAAAAGGATTGGTGAACAAAGCCAACAAATACAATCCATCGCCGCCAGTTTCTTTGGTTCTTTTTTTTCCAGTATTACCGGGACCTTATTGGCGTTTGTGTACATGGTGATTTTTCTGTGGGAGGAAGCCCGCCTGTTTGGTTTTGTATGCAGGCTGGCGCCCGACTCATCCGATGAAGAGGTGACCAGGGCGGTCCGTGCTTCCCGAAAAGTAGCCGCCCAGTATCTGATCGGGCGGGTAATACTGATCGGAATACTGAGTATCTTTTACAGCATCGGCTTTATGATCTTTGGTTTACAGTATGGCATCCCTATTGCCATATTAGCGGCCGTTCTGTCCATTATTCCCTATATCGGTAATATTATTGGCGGCGTATTCGCCATCACCATTGCTCTGGCGACGGGCGGAAGTACCTATACTATGTTGGGGGTCTTGGGAACTATGGTGGTCGCCCAAATTCTGGAAAGCAATATTCTGACCCCCTGGATAATGGGGGATCGCGTGGCCCTGAACCCACTGGCCACTGTAGCCGGCGTTATAGGCTTCGGAATTATCTGGGGTGTTCCCGGTACCATATTGGCCGTTCCCGTGATCGGGATAGCCAAGACGGTATTTAATGCTATTCCCGGTCTGGAGCCCTATGGCTATTTAATGGGCTTTAATTCACGGAATAGCGGGTGAATCCCTCAGCGCGATAATCCGCTTAGAAACCCGTCGATTTCCCGGTTAACCCGCTCGGGTTCTTCAACGGTGGAGGTATGACCTGCGCGTGGGATCTCTACGAGCCTGGCATTGGGAATATATTGGGCCAGGTATTCTGATTTTGCGGGAACGGTGGCAATGTCTTCGGAGCCAACAATGATCAGGGTAGGGCAGGTAATGGTTTTTAGCTGATCAGGTGACACCGCCTCCCGGTCGATCACCCCCTGTACGGCCCGGATTATCTTTTTTGAATTACCCGTCAGTTCGCGCCCCCATTTTTTGCGCTCCTCCTTCCGGTCCGGATCATTTAGAAACGGATCACCAAACATGATCTTCATGACCGGCTTTTTGACCGCCCAAGTGCCCAATAGTTTTACGATCCCGTTGAGGGTACGGTAACGGGGTACATTTTCCTCGGGCTCGGCCTGGGCGGAGGTCTCCAGCAGCATGAGCGATTGTAGGCGCTCAGGGTGCCGAATGGCCATGCGCATGGCCACAAATCCGCCCATGCTGAGTCCGGCAAAGTGGCACCGCCCGATACCCAATCCATCCAAAAGGGCGCGGGCATCTTCGGTGAGGGTGTCCATATCGTAGCCAGCTTCGGTTACTTCGCTCTGACCTTGCCCGCGGTGATCGTAGGCGATGACCCGGTAACGATCCTTCAGGTGGTCGATCTGGGCCCGGAACATCCGGTGACTCCACAAGAGACCATGTGAAAAGACAATAGTTTCGGGGCCCGAACCGGCTTCCTCGTAGTACAGACGTACGTCTGGTGTATTTAAATAAGGCATAAGCTAGAATGGGAATTGTTCGTAATTCATTGATTTACATTGCGAAACAACCTGCGTTTCACTATATTAATACAGAGAAACCGGAAGGTACAGTGAGGATCTTCTGCATTCATCAATCTAAACCAATCGTATGAAAACAGTAACATCTTTAGGCAAGTATTTATTTGCACTCCCATTTTTGGTATTTGGTATTTTCCATTTTATGAAGGCCGGAGACATGGCGGGAATGACTCCTGGTGGCAGCGAAATACTCGTATACGTTACCGGGGCCGCGCACATCCTGGCGGCCATTAGTATGCTGATCGGAAAGTTGGATAAACTGGCGGCCATCCTGTTGGCACTTATGCTGCTGCTTTTTATCATACTGGTGCACGTACCGGCAATGGAAAATAATCCAAATGAAATGAATGCCATTTTGAAAAACGTGGTTATGATTGGAGGAGCGCTCATGTATGCTC
>JASBTH010000318.1 GCA_030148525.1 Saprospiraceae bacterium
GAGGGTACATTGGTCCTTTCCCAGTTATACGGCTCCCTATGCGTATTCTTTCCATGGCTCGCTGGGGAAATTTGATATGGATTACGCCAATCATATTGTGGTCCCCTGCAGTCGGATGGAGATAGAGAGTGGACAGATCCACGAACTTACTTTTCAGGGTACGGCGGATAATGCCGTAGCTACCGGCGATATGCAGTTCTTTTTCGAGAATGCTGATGTGGTGGTTACCCCAAAAAAAGACGGATTCCTCAATAAGTTGTTTACCGATATAGTGGAAGGCATTGCTATTCCGGAGGAAAATCTGGCCCATGAAAAGCACCGTCTGGGGCGGATGTACGCCGAGCGGGAACCCAGTAAATCGATCTTCAATCACTTCTGGGAAACCCTGGTGACCGGGATGAAGTCGACCATCATGCCCAACCTGGTGCTGCCGGAGGAGCTGGATCACGAAAAGGAGAAAGGAAAATAGCATTCAGAGGTCAGAGATCAGAAATAAGGGGTAGTAGAGTAGAAAACGGTCCACGGTTTACGCCCCACGATGTACGGTATGAACGTCCCTGATCAAGGCCTTACAGGTGCTCAAAAGGAGTGCCTGCCTGATTCACGCAGTGGCCGCAACCCTTACGGGCGGTGATAATCGCTACTTCAAACCTCAATCTCAACCTCAACCTAAGCCTCAATCTCAGCCTCAACCTCAACCTAAGTCTTCTCTGCACGCCGAAACGCAGTAAAGGTGGGAACCTCAGCCCGAATCTACTTCGATTCTACCCAATTGGCAGGGAGCTGACAAATACCAGACCGATGGTTATTGCAAATTAAGATTACTTCCGCTAGCTTATGGAAATAAACTAAACCCCAGCACCTATGAAACCCGCTATCACCCTGCTGTTTTTTCTTGCTTGCCTTACCGGGGTTCCCGGCCAGGACCAGTATTCTTTGTTACAGGAGGATGCGGTATGGGTGCAGGAGCACTACATTGGTGATGGGTATGAAATGGATACCACCTGGTATGAGGAATACCGTTTACTGGGGGACACTATCATCGAAAACACTACTTACCAAAAGCTTTATAAGAATGGACAAGTTTGGGGAGCTTTGCTTGAAACGGAAAAGCGGGTGCTTCATCATTTCCAGGGCAGGATAGACACCATTTTAGATTTCAACCTGGCGGTTGGTGACACGGTACTTATTGATCCGGGATCTGCGGAGCAAAACATACCAAAGCAGTGGATGATCCTACAGCGGATCGACACCCTCCCCTTCAGTGATGGGACCATGCGCAAACACTTCCGTTTCCTCAGCAACCGGTTGGGTACTGTTTATTTGGAAGGGCCATTCCCAATCACCTGGATTGATGGGATGGGCAGTACCCGTGGATTATTGATCGACGAAACCTGTTCGACGTTCGACGCTACCCGTGACCCGAATCGTAGCATTGGCCCATTTTGCTATGGATTACTCCTTTGTTACCAGAATGATTCCCAGGTCAGGTATTCGGCAAGACTTGACCCCATCTACTCCTGCACCGCCGAGGGCGTAGTCAGCGATACGGAGGAAGTTCTCCCTTCCAGTGCGATACAACTTTTCCCCAATCCGGCCTCGGAAACGGTAACTTTATCCTTGCCGTTTGATCTGGACCTAACCGAATGGCAGTACCGTGTCGTAGATGCTTTCGGACGGGAGGTCACTCAACCGAAACAGCTGCTACATCATCAGGAGTCTATTCCCGTCGCTCACTTGCCTGCGGGTATGTACCGGGTAGTGCTGCAATCGCAGCGGCAGGTGGTGGCGCGGTCGGTGGTGGTAGGCTTGGATTAGGAGATGAGGGGATATGGGGATTTTGGCAGGAATAACTTGTGCTCTTAGTGTCCTCAGTGTCTTGTGGTGAACCTGGATCTGGATTAGGGGATAAGGGGACGTGGGGATTAGGGGATTTTAAGTAAATATCATGGACAAAGATCAGTTACTTTTTTGTACTCGCCTGGCCGGTTGCCTGCTTTTTGGTCTGGCAATAAGTTTGATCCTGGAAGTGTATTTCTACGAACGAATGATCGAACGAATTCAACAGGAAATGAATGTTTTTTTCTGTTTCGGTGGCTTTCACCATGGCTATATGTATTCCCTTATGCTGGCAGATGGATTATTAGGACTAACGTTTTTGAACTTCTATTTACGTAACTGGCGACCTCCCGTCCGGTGGTACGACCTTATCTTGTGGAGTGCTCCGCTAATTATTTACGCAGTGCATTACTTTCTACTTGATTAGAGACATTGTGCCATGTAGAGTGCTTCTTTATGAGTTGTATCCGCTCAATACCCGATCAATTTCACAATTCTGAAAAGTTCAGCGACCCAATTCTTTTAATTCCCTCAAATCACTTCGGTCGCTTTAGTCTCCATGCCCGACGCCCAATGCCCGACGCACACATGGGCAAAGCATCAAAACCAAGTTTCCCAATCCAACCAAGCTTTTCCCTCCATTCCCTCCGTTCTCTGAGTCTCTACAGTCACACCCATTCCCAGCATCTCCACCTTCGATGATCAAATTATGAATTCAGGCGTAGGGGTACCACGAAAATACGCCCATCTCACCCCCAAAGCACCTCACCATGCGTTACCTGATGTTACTCGCTTTGTTGTTTTGGACCCTATTCCTGGCAGGCTCTTCGGGAAAGGCACCAGGCCCGATCCAGCCGGATTCCATTGACCAGCTTATGAACAGCCTGATCGTACACGAAGGCAAACAGCCCGTACACAATGTACTGCTGTACGCAAAAAATGGTCAGACTGGCACGGTGATCGACCGCGGGTACGGGATCATTGGTCGTGACGAGACGCCGGTAATCCCCAAGCACCAATTCAAGATCGCCAGTATTACCAAGACGTATGTCGCCGTGATCGTACTACAGCTGATCGAAGAAGGCAAGCTCGATTACGATGATCTGGCGTATACCTATTTGTCGGATCTGGATTACGTGCGCTTCGATGAGATCCATCAATTGGAGGGTGTGGCTTACGCCAAAAAGATTACGCTGGAGCATTTGTTGCGCCATACTTCGGGTATCGGTGATATTTTTACCGATAAGGAAACCCGCTTTGTATTGAGTGTGCTGACGCACAAAAAACGGCAATACGATAAGCCGAAGATCATGAGGCGGTTTTATAAATATAAGCTGCACCGGCAACCCACGAATATCCCCGGTGAAGGCTTCCACTATTCCGACATGAATTTTATGCTGCTGGGGCTCGTGGCGGAGCAGGTGACGGGGCAGTCGTTGCCGGAACTCATCCGCGAACGCATTCTGGAACCCCTGGACATGACCAATACCTACTTCGAATACTACGAGCCGGCCCGCGGCACCAACCAACAGATCGACACCTACCTCAACCGCATCAACATCACCAAAAAGATCAACACCTCCTACGAATGGGGCGGCGGCGGATTGGTGTCCACCGTCTCCGAAACCGGCCGTTTTGCGGAAGCCTTATTCCACGGAAAGCTATTCCAAAAACCAGAGACCCTCGACCGAATGATGGACATGGGCCCTACGCAGGTATTCGGTAAGAATGCCGCCATGGGACTATTCCACTACACCATCGACGGGATATCCTTCTACGGGCACGGTGGCTTTTACGGGTCGCTCATGCTGCACGCCCCGGAGGAAGACATTACGATATGTATCCACGTGGGTCAGGCCAATGCGGCGATTGATGCGTATGATGTGATGGGGAGATTGGTCCGGTTCGTTCGGTAAAAGTTAATAGAAGTAACAGTTTTTAATGTTTAATTTTTAATTATCCGTCAACGAAAACCCTTCGGGTTGAAGCATTTATCCGGTTCAGCATCCAGCTATAGCAGGGACTCAATCGGGGCGAGTTCTCCTAATCCCCATATCCCCCATTCTCCCAATCCCCCCTTTCCCCAATTCTCCTGCCCGCCAAAGCCCGAATGGGCGAAGGAGGGCCCTTTTCCCTACAGCTGCCCCGTTCGTACCATTTTTCGAACTATTACCTGGTCTTCGAGGGGAGCCGAACCGGGGGGTGCATCAATTCCGTAGATGTAGCGCTGTTTAAGCTGTGGATACCGAACCTGGACCATTCTTTCTACGGGTACCGCGTCCAGTACTGCCGAAAGGACCTCATTGCGTTTCACCCAGTTGGAATCCAGGATACGGCCATCGCCATTGGGAGACGGGTCCCCAAAATGATCCGTGTAATAGTTCTCGCCCCAAACGCCGATGAAACCGGCCTGCACCACCGAAAGGACATCCGCATTATTCTGGAGATAGGGCTTCAGTTGCGCAATGTGCGCCAGCACCCGGGATTTAGGTACATCTCCATAGGGCGGACAAGCGGCGGCTCCGCAATTGGTATCCGGCGTAATCGTATAGGCAAATCGAATGATCATTTTCACCGCCGCCTGGCGGGCGATATTGAAGTCGGTTTGAAGATCACTCAGATAGGTAGCAGCGATAACATCGGTATTGGTAAAAGCATCCAGGAGATAATACCGGTACACCAGGCTGGTGCGTACGCTGTAATTACCCTGAAAAGGTGTAAAAGCGGTGGTCCGTTTGCTGATCAGATCCTGCAGATCGAGATTGCTAAAAGATTGTCCGGAGGCCGGCGTTACCGGGTGGTAGAATCCCCGGTCGGGGTTGACGATGTCTTCGTTTGAAGGGGTGTAGGTTACGGTTTGGGATGAAACCAGCGTCTTTGTAAATAATAAAAATAATTAAACGTACCGGGAAAGGTGCATCATAACTGTGGTTAGGTATATCTCTTCAAAAGATAATAAACATATGCAAAAACTCTTTGCCCGAGACCCCTGGATTGGCAAACAACGGAATTTTATGTATCTTCTTAGTCCACTACAAGTACACGACCCACTACTACAACACTGTACAAGTAACTAAGCTCCACTAGAGCACCCTTCCACACTACACAACACGGTAGCATTACCCCCCCTTATCCGAACTCGGTTTCCCTGATTCGGCGGGTTTCACCGTGACCAGTTGCGATTTTCTTTACCAAAAACCATTATACCATGAAAACGTCAGTACGTTTTTGGATGGCCAGCCTGTGCTGTACCCTCCTTTTCCAAGCCGGATTAACCGCTCAAATCTCTATGAAACCCAATCAACTGGGTATCAGGACCACCACGCCTGAGTTCGACCTGCACGTGGCCGGAGATGCCTTTATCCAATCGAACCTGGGCGCTCTCCATATTGGGTACCCAAATAATGGAAATCTTTGGCGGATTAGTACCGCTAACTCCGGCCAGGACCTGCTGATCCGACAAAAAGATGCAGGGCTTTTCGCCTTCACCACGCGGCACCGCTTTTTCGGGAACGGTGACGTAGCTATCGGTGATGTTTCCGGAAGTAGTAACGCCAAATTGGAAGTTCGGGATAATTCTACTATCGCCAACCCCCATATCCTGGTGACCGAACAAGCGAACGACTACGCCCGGATATCTTTTGAAAACACGGCTTTTGATCGCCGTTGGACCTTGGCAGGCTATGTTGGAAGCTCAGCCAGTAATAGTCTTTTTAACCTTTGGCACCAGGAAATAGGCGGCTCCGGAATCGATGCCATTTCCGTTCGGGGAAATGGCCAATTAGGTATTTACGGTTACCCGACTGCACGTCTGGAGATCTTCCAAAGAAGTCAAGCCGTAGGTACTGGCTTACGCTTCGACGATGGTACCGCTAACCAGGATTGGGATATTACCCACGGATTTGGCCTGCGGTTTCACTACGGAGGTAATTTAAGAGCTACCATCAGCGCTACAAACGGGGCTTATATTCAAGGTTCCGACCGCAGGTTGAAAGAAAACATCCGGTCGGTTCCGAATTTCCTGGATAAAGTGATGCAACTGCAAGTCAGGCGCTACCAGTACAAAGAAAGCATTGATGAATCTGGCTCCATTGGCTTCATAGCCCAGGAAGTAAACCCCATTTTCCCGGAGTTCGTACACTACTCCGAGACCGATGACCTCTATGGCATCAACTATGCCGGGTTCAGCGTGGTCGCCATCAAAGCCATTCAGGAACTGAAAGGCGAGCTCGACGAGCGCACCAAACAGGTTTCCGACCTGGAGCAACGACTGGCTCGTCTGGAACAAATGGTAGCCACCGGCAACGGCAATCAGAATTACCTGTCGCTGGATGGAGAAACCGATGCTGAAGCAACCGCTACCCTACTCCAGAACACCCCCAATCCATTCACCACCGTCACCTCCATCGACTACCGCATACCCAAAAATGCACGTGCTGCCGAACTGCGCATCACCGATATCACCGGCAAGATCCTGCGCAGCCAGGACATCGATCAGCGCGGTGATGTACAGACGATTTTGGATGCAGCTGCCCTGTCGCCCGGTACCTACATTTATTCTCTCTGGGTGGATGGAGAGCTTATCGGGTCGAAGAAGATGGTGGTACAGTGATGTCAGGTTTGAGGTATGAGGTTTGGGGTTTGAGGTTTGGGGTTTGGGGTTTGGGGTTTGGGGTTTGAGGTTTGGGGTTTGGGGTTTGGGGTTTGGGGTTTGAGGTCT
>JASBTH010000335.1 GCA_030148525.1 Saprospiraceae bacterium
ATACTGGGCGTAGCGGAAAGCCGCGTGCTGATTACGGGTTCCGGTATTATCGAGGAAGACCTCCGCTGATCCGGGTGTCGAAAACCCTCCATTCTCTTCGTCTTCCGGTTCCACTGCAATGCCGCCGTTATTATCGTGTTCAAACTTATTGGTGGCCATCGACAGGAAAGCCATGTAGCGGCTATCCAGCCCACCAATCCAAAACCCCAACCCCAAACTGGTATTCCGGGTATTCTGCTCCGGGAATAAGGTTCTGGTACCCAGATAAGCCAGCCGACGGTAGTCGAGGGAGAAATTGAGTCCATTGGCAAAATTCCGGCTGAATTTGGCCGTGAAGTATCCATTGGCCTGCTCGCCGCCGGTATAGTAGGCCGTTTGGGTAAAGGCCTTTTCCAGGCGGTAGTGTCGAATACTATCCAGGGAAAGATGGTACAGGTCGTACTGATGAAATCCCACATCCAGTCCCCTGCGCCGGGCGGGCCGGTACCAGAGGGGCGTAGCGGCCGATCCGTTAACACCCAGATGCCGGTATTCATTGGCCAGCTTTCGGCTGGGCTCATTTTGCCGGAAGGCTATATCCAGCAGTGTATCGGAAAAGGCCTTTTCCTGATAGAAGCGATCAGACCGAAAGTAAAAAATTGGGAAGGTGTCGATCAGCACCTCGCCCTGAGGCACGGTGTCGTTAAAACCGCCGGGAGTCTGCCCGGGGAAACGACCACCCGTGCGCTGAGCAGACAGCGGTACCGCTATCCACATCAGGCAACACAGCATTCCCAACCAACTCACAATTCGCCTCATATGCATAAAAACAGGACTCCGGACCCAGGTGAATGGTTGGGTCCGGAGTATTTATTTGGTAACGGTAAAGCAGTTGACTTATTCTTCCAGTCCCAAAATGGCCGGGTTCATACCCATGCTGGAAAAGCCCCCGTCGTGGTACAGGTTTTGCATGGTAACCCGCTTAGTCAGATCCGAGAACAAGGTGATGCAATAGTCTGCGCAATCTTCAGCCGATGCATTTCCGAGCGGAGACATTTTCTCTGCGTAGTTGAAAAACTCCTCGAACCCTTTCACTCCGCTGCCAGCGGTGGTCCAGGTTGGTGACTGAGAAACAGTATTCACCCGTACTTTGCGTTCCGCAAAGTGATAGCCAAAGCTCCGTGCGAAAGATTCCAGAAGTGCTTTGGATTCGGCCATTTCACTGTAATCGGGAAAAACGCGCTGGGCAGCAATATAGCTCAGCCCCAGGATGGACCCCCATTCGTTCATGGCGTCGAGTTTCCAAAGGGACTGCATAACCTTATGGAAGCTGATGGCCGATACATCAAAGGTCTTCTGCATCCAGTCGTATTTCAGGTCTGTATAGTGGCGATTTTTGCGCACGTTCACCGACATCCCGATGGCGTGCAAAACAAAGTCGATCTTGCCGCCCAACACGTCCATAGACTTTTCAAAAAGGGCATCCAGGTCTTCCATACTGGTTGCATCGGCAGGGATGATCTCGGCATTCAGTTTCTCCCCCAGATCCTGCAATTCCCCTAACCGCATAGCTACCGGAGCGTTGGTCAGCGTAATAGTTGCGCCTTGCTCTACGCAGCGCTCGGCCACTTTCCAGGCAATGGAATCCTTATTCAGTGCTCCGAAGACCACTCCGCGTTTTCCGGCTAACAATTTGGTGCTCATATAACTTGTTTTATGTTTTCGTTTTATACTTGGCTCAATAGCTCTTTGGCATTCTCAATGGCCGAGGCGCTGGGCGGGTCCTGACTCAACATAGTAGCGATGGCCTCTATCCGGGCATCGTCTTCCAGCAGCCGGACCTTAGTTACCGTGCGCTCTTCCCTAATGTCTTTGAACACAAAGTAATGCCGATCGGCCCGCGAGGCGATCTGCGGAGAATGAGTTATGGTGATTACCTGGTGCTCGTTCGACAGCTTACGCAAAATGGTTCCCATTTTCAAAGCCACATCACCGGAAATACCCGAGTCAATCTCGTCAAAGATGAGGGATGGCAATGGAATGGCCGAGGCCACGAGTGATTTTATAACCAGGGCCAGGCGTGATAATTCACCGCCCGAAGCTACATCTTTTATTTCCTGCAGACGACTGCCTTTATTGGCAGCAAAAAGAAAGCGTACTTCATCCCAACCATTGGGTCCAAGGTCCTGCATAACGGAAAATTGAACCTCAATCCGGGCGTGGGGCATCGCCAACTGGGCCAGCATATCCTCCACCTTTTTGCTGAAATTATCCACCACTGATTTACGGCGTTCGCTCAGGCTTTCGGCCAATTTGATCAATTGCGATTCGCGTTCCTCGATCCGTGCCTCCAACTGGAATATCCCGTCACTCAGATCCTGATAGGTAGCTAATTGGCGTTGTAGCTTCTCCTGAATATTCAGGAGCTCTTCCACTGTAGCGACCGAGTGTTTATTCTGTAGGCGGTAGATAAGGTCGAGCCTGGTTTGCACTTCCTGGATTCGTTCGGGATCGTGTTCCGTACTTTCCCCAACCTGTTCGAATTCGCCCGCCAGGTCGTTCAATTCCAGTAATAAACTATCGAAACGCTCCTGGAGCTTACGCAGTTCCTGATCGTAATCGCTGACTTGTTGCAGGGCTGATTGTAATTGGTCGAGCTGTCCGATGATGGAGGTTTCGCGTTCGCTTAGCCCCTGGTATACTTCGTGCAGCGTTTGCTTAATATCTTCGGCATTGGTGAGGCGGCTGATTTCGTCTTCCAATTCCTCCTGTTCCCCGGCTACCAGTTCGGCTTCATTGAATTCATTGAGTTGGAATTCGATAAAATCCACTTCTTTGCGTCCCTGTTCGTCCAGCTTTCGACGTTCGGCCAGCTCTTTTTTATCAGCCTGATATGTTTGGTATCCCTGCCGGTAGGAGCGCAGGAGTTCTTTGTTATTGGCCAGGGCGTCCACCATTTTCAGCTGAAAAGACATGCTATTTATGTCCAGCGTATCGAACTGTTGGTGCAGGTCCACTAACTCCCCCGTCAGGGCTTGGAGAACTTTTAGAGTAGTGGGCGTATCGTTGACGAAAGCCCGGCTTTTGCCGGAAGGCGTTATCTCACGCCTTATAACCAACTCCTCGTCGTAGTCGATATCCTCCGCTTCAAAGAAGGAGCGCAATTCGTAGCGACCTATGGAAAAATAGGCCTCTACCACGCACTTTTCGTTTTCGGCGTACAGGGATTTGGTATCGGCCCGTTTACCCATGATCAGGCCCAATGCACCAAGTAAAATAGACTTACCAGCCCCGGTCTCTCCGGTAATGATGGTCAGTCCATCCGCGAAATCGATGGCTAATTCATCGATTATGGCGTAATTTTTAATGTAAAGTCGCTGGACCATAGGTGGTAATTCGTGTCTTTTTAGTCGCTCGCCGCCTCTGTCACGGGCAGGCTCTTATGTGGTGAGCGTGGCCGGATGCCAAGTATAGCGGTAAAAATAAGTGATTTGGTATTAAATACCTTATTTTTGGCGTTTCAAGAACATGTAACACCAAAGCAATATAGGCATGAAAAAGAGGTTGGTCGCAATCGCAGTTTTAGGGATGTTGTTGGTAGGTTGTCAAAAGGAGAATGGCAACAATTGGCAACCATTGGATTTGTTGGAGTATGGATTACCGATTACCGTCCAGGCACCGGATAGTACTACCGTGAATGCATCCGATCTGGGTATCATGCAGGACGTTACACTGAAAGGCGTATCTGATCCTGACTATTACATTCAGATATACGCTTCCAAAGCGAATAATACCGATGTCGCCCAGATCAAGGCGGATCAGGTAAGCGACGTTCGGAATAACCCATATTTTTCGCGTATTGTAGAAGAAGATGAACAGGGCTTCATCTTTGAAACCGCCATTGACAGCACAAACTACTATAGCTTCCGGTACATCTATTTACAGGGCGATACAGAGTTCATCTTCACGACGGGTTTGGCCAAAACCTTTAATCTCGAACAAGTCGAACAGATGTACGAAGGGGTGCGCCAGGGAGGTGAAAAGTAATCCCGGCCGGTTTCGGGCTTGTGTTTAGCGAAATTCGCGTTTTGCTTCCATGCGGTAATACAAAATCAGGATCACCAGCAATACGAGTGGAATGATCATGGGTATTTGGTTTGGGAATTTTGTAATATGTTCATGTTCCCCTATAAAATACGGGAATTCTGCACCTGGCGCAAGAGCCAAATATGCTGGTAACGTATCCTTAACAAGGGGGTTTAGCCGAAGCCAAATCAACATCATTTTAGGTGATACCAGCTGTCCATAAAACAAAAGCCATTCCGGATCAGTTCCGGAATGGCTTTTTAGCAGGGAATGGATTAATGGTTTATTTAGCTGCCAGGTAGCGCTTATTCACTTCTTCCCAATTAATCACATTCATGAATGCCTGGATATAATCCGGACGGCGATTCTGATAGTTCAGGTAATAGGCATGTTCCCACACATCCAGTCCCAGAATCGGAGTTCCTTTTTTATCGGCAACGTCCATCAGGGGGTTATCCTGATTTGGTGTACTGGTAACGAAGAGTTTTCCGCTATTATCGACACACAACCAAGCCCAGCCGGAACCGAAACGGGTCGCCGCGGCTTTGGCGAAGGCTTCCTTAAATGCATCGATACCTCCCAGGTCACTATCGATTGCTTTGGCAACGTCCAGGTTACCAGCGGGTTCAGCTGAACCATTAGGGGACATTACTTCCCAAAACAGGCGGTGATTGTAAAAGCCACCTCCGTTATTGCGAACACCGGCGCTGTGCTTGGATACGTTCGCTAGAATATCTTCAATAGATTTATCCGCTAAATCAGTCCCTTCGATGGCAGCGTTGAGTTTTTTGGTATACCCGGCGTGGTGCTTACCGTGGTGAATTTCCATGGTACGGGCATCAATATGGGGTTCCAGGGCATCGTAAGCATAGGGTAGATCAGGCAGTGTAAAGGCCATAGTGGTTTGATTTTTGGTTTTTGTAATAGTTTCGTTTTGGTTGGATACCAGATCTGAAAGGTATTCCATTTTGAAAACGTACCCATATCCAATAAGTTTATCAGCCTTCTCTAAAGTTGGTCAAACCAGATGTTGAGCTTAAAGAAAGCCCTGAAATCCCGTATCTTGGGAACCCAAACCAAACACACTAAACCGCGTCTATGAGTTACCGTAAGGAAAAAGACAGTATCGGTTGGGTCGACGTACCCGCCGACAAGTATTGGGCAGCACAAACCCAACGATCCAGCCAAAATTTCAAAATTGGCGGCCAGCAGATGCCCATTGAAGTAATCCGTGCTTTTGCTATCCTCAAAAAAGCCGCCGCAATTACCAACCGCGATGCCGGCGTTCTCGAGGCTGAAAAAGCCGGGTTGATCGCACGTGTTTGCGATGAGATCCTCGACGGCCAGTTGGATGATCAGTTCCCGCTCGTGGTCTGGCAAACCGGATCCGGCACACAATCAAATATGAACGTCAACGAAGTGATCGCTAACCGCGGCCACGTATTGCAAGGTGGACAGCTGGCCGATGAACAAAAAGCATTACATCCCAACGACGACGTCAATAAGTCGCAGTCGTCCAACGATACCTTCCCTACGGCCATGCATATCGCTGCCTACAAAATACTGGTAGAGACAACCATTCCGGCCCTGGAGTCTCTGAAACAGGTATTTCAGGAGAAGTCCGAAAAATTCATGGAAGTAGTGAAAATTGGACGCACCCACTTTATGGATGCCACACCGGTCACGGTGGGCCAGGAACTTTCGGGCTA
>JASBTH010000336.1 GCA_030148525.1 Saprospiraceae bacterium
GCGGCGGCAGATGCACCGGCTAGACCCGTACCTACGACGATAATATCGATGCGTCGTTTGTTATTTGGAGCCACCAGGTTCATAGTCGACCGATACTGGGTCCACTTATCGGCCAAAGGACCTGGAGGTACGTTTGCGTTAAAACTCATGTTCGTGACGTTTGGTTGATGATCGAATGCTGATATATGGATCGCGATATTTTCCGGTTACCACCAGCCCATTGACTGGCCATACATGACCACGGGGATGACGGCAAAACCGGCAGGTATAACGATGCTAATGACCACTCCGACAAAGCGGATAAGTGGATTGTATTTTTTGTGATTCAGTCCCAGTGTCTGGAAGGCAGATTGAAAACCGTGCAACAGGTGAAAGGCAATTACGATCATGGATACGACGTAGATGATTACGTATACCGGATTCTCGAAAGCCTGAACAACTGGCGTATATAGGTCTTTTATTTCTTTTCCATCGATGGTTACCATCGGGACCGTCCCCATTTTCATCTGAAGCCAGAACTGGTACATGTGCAACATGATAAACAGGAAAATGATTGTTCCCATAGCAGCCATGTTTTTGGCTGCCGCCGCATTTGTTTTGACGGCACGGGTGTCTTTTACCCGGTAGTTTTGACCACGGGCACTGCGGTTTTTTCGCCAGATCAACCAGCCCTGCACTGCGTGGAGAAGGATGCCAAAATAAAGGAGGTAAGAGACCGTTTTGATAAATTTGTTGTGCGTCATGAAGTAGGCATATTCATTAAACGTGTCTCCGCCGTCGCTAATCAGAAGTTGCAGGTTTCCAATCAGGTGAACGACTAAAAAGGAGATCAGGAACAGCCCCGTGAGACTCATAACCAGCTTGCGGCCGATGGAAGATGTAAGGAATCGGCCAAACCATCCCAATCCAGCGGGATTCATTGCCTGTGAAGTGGAACTCATGTGTGACTATTTTTGATTGGTTGTTTCAACGGCTTTTTTGCGAAAAGCATACTATTTGGATAATCGCAAAGCTATAGGATAAAGGCCATACCCCCAATCTTTGTTTGGCTATAATATTTGGCCGTTTTTATTTAGAATTATTCAAAATTATGCAGAGATCGTATGGTGTACTAAACCGGCCAGCCCTTTGGCTATACATCTTTCCTGCTTCTGATGCGTTGTACTAATTGAATATGCCTACAATGAAGTGGTTTTGCCAGGTAGTATTTTGTATTGAGTACTGAGAGTCCAAACCATTTCGAGTTGCGTATATTAAACAGCGAGTGGATTCGTTTTTTGCCAATTCCGGCCCTACTTTTCCGCTTTCGCAAAAAGATAAACGACTGAACCATTTTTATGAAGGAATCCAATCCGCAAGTACCTGTTTCGGAATTCCTCGACTTTTTTCCCGTAGTCGAACTACCGGTGACAATCACAGCTGACCTGCACCACACTTTTTCCCAGCGCAATGAGCCGTTCCCACGGACTGTGATCGACCAGTACCTGGTCCCGCTGGAATACGGGGAGGTCGATGAATTGACGGAGTTCGTGCCTTGCTTTAGGTTGCCCAATACCTTTAATATGCACGCCATTGTGTACTGGAAAGCAAGCCTGATGCAATACGAATACGTATTGGTAAGTATTTCGGAGCAGGGAACGGTCATTGACAAAAAAGTGATCGCGGGAACTTCTACCGACGGAGATTCGTTAACCACTTCAGTAACGACAATAGAAGATGATTTTGAAATCTTAATCTTGTCGGGACATACCCAAGAAGACGATTTCGCCAAGTTTACGGGGGCCAACAGCAAAGCCGCGCGCTTTGAATTACTTCCGGAAGGTCAAATCGTTTCTCTGGATCAATAACCCTTTCCATAGGGGGTGTCAGCACTCGATCCATTTCCTTTCACGAACAAGTCTGCCAATCAATGTTTTTACCATTAGACCAAGTCTTCTCCCGCATGCAGATTGCACCTCGTTAGTGTAGGTAATTCAATGAACCATCCCATGTACCACTATGCTGATGTATTCTTAAAATCAACCAATGAGTAAACAAAAAAAGAAAATCAAGGGCCAGAAATTATCGGCCCGCCAATTGCGCACGGAGATATTAAAGCTCTTTCGCAAGAGTCCCAAAAAACGATTTAATCCCAAGCAGATTGCTCGCAAACTGAAAATAGCGAACAATAAGGATTCCATTCTACACGCCCTGAAAACCCTGGAAGAAGATAAGGAGCTGGTAGCTCTGGAAGGTTATAAATTTAAATTGGACAGGGAAGCCCACGCTATCAAGAAAAACAGTAACGGCAACAACCTGAATATCGGGAAAGTGGATATGACGCGTTCCGGTGCTGCCTATATCATTTGTCAGGACCGCGAGGATGATGTGTACGTAGGTGCTACCAAGCTCAATACCGCACTGAATGGCGATACGGTCAAAATTCGCGTGTGGACACCCCGGGGCCGCCGCAAACCCGAAGGAGAAGTGGTGGAAATCGTCGAACGGGCAACCAGCAACTACATAGGGACCTTCTGGCAACACCCCAAATTCGGTATCATTGTGCCCGACGGCAATAATGTGCCGCGTGATGTACGGGTGGAAAATAACCTCAGCCTGGACGCCAAAGACGGCGATAAAGTCGTTTTTGCTATCACCGGCTGGACTAAGGATAAGTTACCCGATCCCATGGGTAAGGTTACCACCGTACTGGGTAAGGCCGGAAGTAACGACATCGAAATGAAATCCATCCTGGTCAATAACGGTTTTGACCTGACCTTCCCCGATGCCGTCATGAAAGAGGCTAATGCTCTCTCCGAGAAAGCCTCCCAGGCGGAGATGGCCATTCGGCGTGATATGCGCCTGATTACCACCTTTACCATTGACCCGGATACCGCCAAAGACTTTGATGACGCCCTTTCGGTCCGGACACTGGACAATGGGCATTTGGAGATCGGTATCCACATTGCCGATGTAAGCCATTACGTCAAAGAAGGTACTTCCCTCGATAAAGAGGCCTACCAGCGTTCTACGTCTGTCTATCTGGTGGATCGGGTTCTGCCCATGCTGCCGGAGCGACTCTCCAACGAGCTGTGTTCCTTGCGGCCCAATGAAGACAAGCTTACTTTTTCAGCTGTTTTCACCTTTGATCCGAATGGAAAAATATCAGGTCGTTGGTTTGGGAAAACAATTACCCACTCTGACCGGCGATTTACCTACGAAGAAGCACAGGAGGTGCTGGAGTCCGGTAAAGGCGATTATGCCGGGGAACTGAAAGAGCTGAATCGAATCGCCCACATTTTGCGGAAGCAAAAATTCAAAAATGGTGCCATTGCCTTTGAATCGGATGAGGTGAAATTCCGGCTCGATGAAAAGGGTAAACCAGTTGAAGTCTACGTAAAAGAGCGGAAAGACGCACACATGCTGGTCGAGGACTTCATGCTCCTGGCTAACCGGGAAGTAGCGACCTTTATCCAGCAGAAAGGTGCTGATCAGGGGGAGGAAATACCCTTCGTCTATCGTATTCACGACGAGCCTGACCCGGATAAGGTAGCGCAGTTGGCTGCCTTTGCCCGTAACATGGGTTTTGATATGGATGTCAGTACGCCCGAAATGATCGGGAAGTCGTATAACCGCATGGTGAAGGCTGCCTCCAAAGAACAGGGGTTGAAAATTCTGCAGGATATCGCTATCAGGACCATGTCCAAGGCTGCCTATTCCACCAAAAATATCGGCCACTACGGTTTGGCCTTTGGTAACTACAGTCATTTTACCTCACCTATCCGGCGGTACTCCGACGTATTGGTACACCGCTTATTGGAGAAGAACCTGCTTAACACCTTCCGTACGAACCCCGTGAAACTGGAAGAACAATGTCAGCACATCTCTCTGCAGGAGCGCCGTGCCATGGATGCCGAACGCGAATCAGTCAAATACAAACAGGTGGAGTTCATCCAGGACCATATTGGTGAAACCTTCCTGGGGTATATCTCCGGCATTATCGATGCGGGCATCTTTGTGGAGTTGGCCGATAGCCGCTGTGAAGGGATGGTACCTCTGCACACTATGGATGATCATTTTGTCGTAGCAGAATCCCGCCTGAGCCTCGAAGGGCAAAAGAGTGGACTCACCCTGCGCATGGGGGATGCCATTAACGTGAAGGTGGTCGATGCTAATCTGGGTACCCGGAAAATAGATATGGCCTTCGTGGATAAGGCGTAAAAATGTCAGGTCGGGCATAAACCAACTGTGAAGAAGGTGATATTCAAAGCCCAACCTTCCGGTAGAAGGTAGTAGGTATAGGGTATATGGATTCAGGCAATTCTCACTACCTGTGCCAAATATGACTTCCTAAAAAAAGATCGCCAGCCCAACGTATGTGGACCGGCGACCCTCGCTTCATAAAGGAAAACTCAGTGATAACTCACTTCGTGTTGGTCATTTCATATAGTAGATACCCCGACTAAGGAAAACGTTGCCCGGGTATCGCATTTTTCTGAGGATTATACTTTTTTGCGAAAGCCAATGAAAAGGCCGGAGGTGAAGTAGCGCTGATCGAGCACATAGCCAGGAACAGTAACGGACTGTGGTCGCCATTTAAAGTGTGGCTCGACCAAAATATCAAACTGATCATTCAATCGGTAAGTAACGCCCACGCTCCCGTACATGGCAAGGCCCAGGCGGTTGCGGTATGCGTGATAGGTATCGGGGCGGTCGCCTGAGAACGCAACGGGTTCAAAGGTGGATGGAGACAGGAACTCCCCACTCTGTGTAAAGAGCATATTGATAAAAGTGCCTCCGTTCAGCGAAACCCGGAATTTGGAACCCGCCGAAAATTCATACCCGACCAGTAGGGGTATATCCACCGTTGTATAGCGGTTGTTGCTGAACTGTTGCAACGAAACAAAGTCGACAACGGTATCGGTTCCGATTACCTGACCGTTGGGGCCATAGGCAGTGGTGACGGTGATGCGCTCTTCCTCCTCTGTCTCGTAGGTAAACTGTTCGTTGATCTGAGAGTAATTCAAACCGGACCGAACGGCAAAACCAGCAGGCGAGGTAGTGGAAAAGCGAACCCCCGCACTAAAGCCGTAGCGGAACGACTCGCTTGCATTACGGGCTTGTGCATATTCTGTGAATTGCGGGCTGATGGGCTCTAGTGTACGCGATACGATATCCGGAGAGACCATGAAGTCGATGGATGAGGTCCAGATGCGGGTTTCTTCAAATTTGGCGCAAGCCAGTTCTTCCTCTACGATGGGATTGTCTACGGTTGCCTGCCGCGATGGCAGAAGGATCACACTGGCGCCGGGATTGCTTTCTGGTGGCAGGGAGCGATTAGCCATTGGCAAACGGGTAACCCGGACGTGACGTACCACCGACCGGGCCCGTACAGACTGCTCGTTGCGTGCGGGCAGACTGGCGACGATCACTGGAGAGCGGTCAGTTTTTTGGGTATAAGTGGCGGCAGCCAGTGAGGCTTGAGCGTCGGCCAACAGTTCCCTGGTCGAGCTTGGAGCTTGTGGCGGCAGTATATTATTTGCGGTAGCCGGAGCTATTGCGGGTGAAGGATGGGAGAAATCGGGTCCGGGGATGGGTAAATCATCGCTTTGATCGGCGACCTGCCAGAGCAGGGCACCAATACCGATCAGGACCAGGAATAAGCCGGCCCAGGGCATCCATTTTTTAGAGCGCCGGATAGTCTGAGTTGATTGCCGTTGTTCAGCAATACGGTCCCAAACGTGCATAGGCGCTTCGTAGCTATGATCGTTTAGCTGTTCGCGAAAAAGTTCGTCTAATGGATGCTTTTCACTCATACTGCAATCTTTTGCATCTGTTCCACTTGGGCTTGCAGCAGCTTCCTGGCTTTAACCAATTGTGACCGGGAGGTGCTTTCCTGGATTCCCAGGGTGTCTGCAATTTCTTTGTGGGAGTACCCTTCGATGGCGTAGAGATTGAATACAACCCGGTAACCATCGGGGAGGGCAGCGATCAGGCGCATGAGTTCTTCGGATTGCAGATGTCCGTAAATGGTCGGATCTGCCCCTTGGTCGTGGGTGTGTTCCAGACCAATTTGCTCGTGTGAGAACCGTTTGCGGTCGTAGTTTTTCAATGCCGTGTTGATGACAATCCGGCGAATCCAGCCTTCAAAGGAACCTTTGAACTGAAATTTTTCCAGATTGTCGAAGACCTTAATAAAGGCATCCTGGAGCACATCTTCTGCCTCCATGCGATGGCGGGTATACCGCGTGCATACGGCCAGCATTTTACCGGCATAGCGCCGGAAGACTTCCTGTTGGCAGTCCCGGTCTTCTCGTATGCAACCCTGGATGAGGTCCTTTTCAGTCACGACGATCTACTTGAATGATCGCCTCTCCATTGGGATAGAGGCGGTAAATACCTGATTCGCTGCTTGGTTTCTACAATGTACAGAAATTGAGCTTAAACTACAGTATGATCCAACAACGTATTGGCCCCGGAAATTATTCTATTTTGCTGGCCAACTTGTACCTTATTCCGTAAAAATGGCAGAAAAACCAACCCCCACTCAGATTATTGATCAGATGATAGAAAAGGATGCTTTCAGCCAGTGGCTTGGCGTAAAACGGGAAGAGGAAGGCCCCGGATATTGCCGCCTGTCCATGGAGGTGAAACCATCCATGCTCAATGGCTTTGGAATTGCCCACGGGGGCATCTCCTTTTCCCTGGCCGACAGTGCGTTTGCTTTCGCTTCCAATAGCCGGGGGCAACACGCAGTTTCTATCGAAACCTCAATCGCTCACCATCAGGCAGTTCGGGCAGGTGACCAACTGATTGCTTTCGCAAAAGAAGTTTTTTTGGGCAACAAAATCGGAACCTACCTCGTAGAAGTATACCAACAGAACAACGAGCTCGTAGCATCCTTTAAAGGAACTGTTTATCGCACGAGCCGTGCTTGGGAGACTATCTAGCTATCATTATTTAGCACGAACAGTATAGAAAAATAGTATTTATTCCGTTATTGTGGAATATGTATCTTTTTTCTATACTAGTTGTTATATATTCTGAAAATTGGTATCTTTGAAAGTCAGATACTTAGGTGTGATACTAGCAGCTTTTCTTCAGTCCTCCCTGTCAGTGCACACCTCCGCGTTCTTACCTCACAAACGATTCACGTCATAACAGAAGGTCACCAAAACCGTATTGTACGTTTGCCTGAACAGTAGTTCAGGGTACTCAGCTTGCGTTGGTCAAAGGAACCCCTGAAGACGCAGACCACGCGAAAACCCTAACATCTATGTCTAAACTATGTACAGCACTATTGCTGTTTGTATCGGTCGTGGTACAAGCACAGGTGAATTACGCTTTGGTTTTTAAATCGGGGATACAGGATGAAACCTCAGTTAGTAGTCCGGAAGAGTTGGATCGATCCGCGGTTGAGACTGCGCGTTTTGGGGGGCATTACTACGTACTGGTGCAATTTTCCGGTATACCGGATGATTTCCAGCGGCAGCAGCTTGCTCAACAAGGTGTTACGCTCTATTCCTACGTGCCTCACTTCGCCTACATAGCTCGCATCGATCAGGGTGCCGCTTTGGAGTCACTGCCCGTCAGGGGGGTATTCCCTCTGCAGCCGCATCACAAACTAAGCCGGTCC
>JASBTH010000353.1 GCA_030148525.1 Saprospiraceae bacterium
CAGCCAGGTACACCAGGGTACATCCAAGGCAAAAGATTCCCTGTATTGCATTGGCAATCTGGTCACCGACAAAAGCGACACCTACCGCGTATACATATATATGCAGGTTAACGGTGATTCGTACGTCATCCAGGAATTGCGGTTTGATAAAGAATAGCCCTTAGGAAAGGCTTCACAACCTCCTATTCCCTAACAAAAGGCCACGCTACTTCTGGTAGTGTGGCTTTTTTAATGTGAGGTTGTTACCCTCAGTCACTCAACAAACAGACCGGCCCAACCTCGCGTTTTTTATTGGAGCACTCCGATGCCGAAGAGGGCAAAATCGTATTTCACCGGATCTTGGGTGTCGAAGGCCCGCACCCGGTCGGTGAGTTCCAGTACTGCCCTCCAGTCGCGTTGCTTGCGCTCCAGCAGCCCTAACTGGCGAGCCACCCGGTCTACGTGTACATCGAGGGGCATTAATAACTGACGCGGCTGGATACGCCTCCAGTCGCCAAAATCCACTCCGCGGTCATCCTGCCGAACCATCCATCGCAAAAACATATTCAACCGCTTACAACTCGACTTGCGGGCCGGCGTGGCGATGTGTTTACGCGTGCGTTGGGGGGCTGCTTCCAGCGAAAAGAAAAGCTCGTGAAAACCACCCAGGGCCGGTCCTACATCGGCAGCCTCCGGACTGATAAACCGCGCGAACGCATCTTCCAGACTATCGTGCTGCCGGTAGTACCATTGGAGGAACTGCAGAAAATAGAGGGTATCGATGGCCTGGAAGGTGCGATGTTTGAAGTCGAGGAAGGGTTTGAGGTCTTCTTCCTGATGGTTCACCACAAAATCGTGGGGCGCTCCGTCCATAAGGCGAATCAGTTCTTCGGCCTTATTAATGATGGTTTTGCGTTGCCCCCAGGCGAGCATGGCTACCCAAAACCCCATGATCTCACGGTCGGCCAGGCGGTCAAACCGGTGGGGAATGGATATGGGATCACTCTCGATAAATGACGGGCGATTGTAGCGGTCGACCGCTGATTCGAGTACTTCGAATAATTCAGCATCGGTCATACCCCTGCCTTTTCCGGCTTGCGGTACAACTTAAAGGATCCCAGGCCCATGCGTTGCAGAAAATGGATGACCGACACGCGCAATACTCCAAGACCGTATTTAGTCGAACGCGCAAAGTTGATGGATGATGCTTCTTCGAAGTACTTCGTGGGGCAAGTCACCTCCGCAATGCCAAAATCCTGGTAAATAATCTGTGACAGCATCTCATTATCGAAGATGAAGTCATCGGAATTATTATTGAAATCAATATTCTCCAGGACTTCCCGGCTGAAGGCCCGGTAACCGGTATGGTATTCCGATAACTTGTGATTGACCAACAGATTTTGAACAAAGGTCAAAAAGCGGTTGGCAATGTATTTATAGATGGGCATGCCTCCCTTCAGGGCTCCGTTGCCCAGGATTCGCGACCCCAGGACCACCGGATACAGCTCGTCCCCGATGATGTTGACCATAGCCGGGATCAGCTTGGGGGTATACTGGTAATCGGGGTGTAGCATGATTACTATATCCCCACCCAGTTCCAGGGCCTTATTGTACAGGGATTTTTGGTTTCCGCCGTACCCGCGGTTGGCTTCGTGTCGGATCACGTGCCTGATCCCGATCTTTTGGGCGAGTTCGGAAGTGGTATCCTTACTGGCATCGTCACATAAAACGACTTCATCGACCAGATCAAAGGGAATTTCCCGATAAGTCTTTTCCAGGGTAAGCGCTGCGTTGTAGGCCGGCAGTACCACTACGACCTTTTTTCCTTGGTACATACGTTTGGAATGATTTCGGCGGCAAAGATAGTAAATCAGGTTATAGGTTTGAGGTTTGAGGTTTGAGGTTTACCTCCTTCGCCCGTTGGGCTTCGGCAGTCAGGGAGGTTTGGGGTTTGACTACTGATAGTTTGAACCTATTACTGTTCACTTCCTTATTAGAGGCAAAAGAAAACACAATATGAAAAGCTTCTTTAAATGGTTGGGAATTGGGTTGGGAGTCGTTTTGCTTATTGTACTTATTGCCGGGTTGATCGTGCACAAGCCACGCCCCGAAGGAATTACCGGACCGGAGGCCGACGCACTGGCCCGAAAAATGATGGCGGCCGTTGATCAGACAGCCTGGGATAGTACCCGCTATATCGGCTGGACCTTCACGGGGGTGCACGATTACCTGTGGGACCGAAAAGATGACCTGGTGGATGTTCGGTGGAACAACCACCGGGTAGTACTACATACGCCCACCCGGAAAGGGATAGTCTGGACTGACGATGAACGCGTAGAAGAGCCCGAAAAACTGATCGACAAAGCCTGGTTCTACTTTACGAACGACTCCTTTTGGCTATTGGCTTTCAATAAAGTATTTGACTCCGGGACAGAACGGGCGGTAGTACCACAATCCGACGGAAGCGATGCCCTGCTGGTAACCTATAACAGTGGTGGAGTTACTCCGGGCGACAGCTATTTATGGATACTGGATGAGGAGGGAAAACCGGAGGCCTGGCGTATGTGGGTGAAAGTACTGCCCATTGGCGGATTGTCATTTTCGTGGGAAAACTGGCAGGAATTATCCACCGGAGCGCAGGTGGCACTGGATCATAAAAATGCATTGGTCAATGTGGCCTTGGCCAGCGTTCGCGGCGGCGATACCCTCGATGATCTCGGGGTACAGGTAAACCCTTTTGCGGAAGCGAAAGAAATGGCAATCGGCAATTAATCCATCAGGCTGTGTAGTTCTTCGCGTACGAAAGCCCCCAGTTGCTGAACGTAGTTTTGACTGAAGTCAAACTCAATACCCGCTGCCCGGTAAACGTCGGCGATGGGTTTGGTGTAGCCAAGCTTGAGTGCTTCCTTATACTTATGCACCGCTCCTTCCGGATCTTGGCGGTATTGACGCCAGATGGCAATAGCCCCCAGTTGGGCAAAGCCGTATTCTATGTAGTAAAAAGGCACCTCGAATACGTGTAACTGCTTGTGCCACAAGTGATCGACGTAGTGTTCCATTCCCGAGTAGTCAACAACAGATGAGGTATATGATCGCACCAGACCCGACCAATATGCCTTGCGCTCTTCCCGGGAGTGGTCGGGATTCAGGTACAGCCAGTGTTGAAATTTATCGACTACCGCGATCCAGGGCAATACTTTGAGTACCAATTCGAGTTGGTTGATCTTGGCGCGGCGCAGATCTTCTTCGCGATCGAAGAACACATCCCAGTGCTCCAGGGTCAGCAACTCCATGGTCATAGCCGCCAGTTCCGAAATCTCGGAAGGGAAGGTACGAGAAGAGGATAACCGCAGGTGCTGAGTCAGATAGGAATGAATGGCATGCCCACTCTCGTGCATAAGGGTGCGCAAGTCGTTAAGCGAATAGCTGGCATTCATGAACAAGAAGGGGATACCACTTTTGAAAAGTGGCATATTATAGGCACCCGGTCGTTTGCCTTTGCGGCTTTCCAGATCGATATGCCCAATGTCGTTCATCTTTTGTATCACCTTTCCAAAGGTGGGGTCCAGTTTAGACAAACAATGGGTACCCTTGGCCAGAAAATCCTCCATGGATTCGTAGGGGCGCAGTGGCTCCTTACCGTGGGCATCGATGTGCAAATCCCAGGGGCGAAGTTCATCGAGTCCCAGGGAATCGCGACGTGATACGTACAGTTCGTTGAGCAAGGGTACGATCTCCTCAGCAATGGATTGGTGAAAGTTGAGGCAGTCTTCGGGGGTGTAATCAAAGCGATTGAGCGTACGAAAAGCATAATCGCGATAATTATCGAAGCCCGAGTTGCGGGCAATATGGTGGCGCTTGCTCAGCAGCGCATCGAAGAGGCTTTCAATCTCTTCGGTATCCTGAAGAATACGCTGGTTTATTTTGTGATATACAGCCTGGCGGCGCTCCCGGTCGTGCTCTTCCAGCAGGGTGCTGGCCTTTTGCAGGGTAAGCTGCCGGCCTTCCATACCGATGGTCATTTGGGAAAAGATGCGCCCGTACTCCTTTGATTTTAGTTGAACCTCGGTGGTGATGGGTACATTCTGTTCACAGAAGAGGTCAACGGCATTCTTCACCTTACGCTGATAGATCCAGTACCTTTCCGTATCGAGTTGATCGAAGAAAGGTGATTGTACCAGGCGCTGATTAAGGAGGTTTTCCCGGGAGGCTACTTGCGGCTGTATATGCTGCACCGCATACTGGTATCTCTCCAGGGCTTGCTGGTCCTGATTGTTACGAGAGATGTGGATGTACATCCAGGAGAACGCCTCGGCAATCGCCGCGTCGAGGTCGCTTTTATCGCTGATCCATGCTTCCAGATCAGCTTTGCTATGCAGGGGACGGGTTGCCAGATCCCGAAAAAAGGGTTCGAGATCTTCCCAGCATTCGATGGTCAGCGATGGAGGCAAAAAAGCCCTTGTCCCCGTTTCAACTTGTGTGGCGTTACTCATAGTAGTTAAAGGTTCAGAAGCGGGGCGAGCCCGCGGCCGGACAAGGGTGCCGGGAAGTTACTCTTCTTCGGTTGCATCCTCGTCATCACCTGTTTGCAGTTGGCCTACCTCTTTCAGGAAGATAAACCACTTGATGACTTTTTTTATATCGCCGGTATTGACCCGATCCTTGTCGAAATTGGGCAATACATCGGTGAAATATTCGTGCAAATCTTCGGCGGAGGAATTCGGATCGACTGGTGGGTTATCCTCGAACTGATCGAGCATATTCCGGAACACATTTTTCAACTCAGTCGAATCGCCATCATCCGTATATATCGCGATTGATTCCAAAGGTGTAAACTGATGTCTACGTGCGGAAGCAAAGCGCCGCTTACCATTCGCCATATCTTCCACAATGAGACCATTGTTTCGGTTTGCGACCATGGTGTATAAGCCGGGTAAACCGCTTACAGCTACAATATTCTCCAATTTCATACGATCTGTCCTTTCATTTTTGAGAGCACAAAGGTACGTAAGAAAAAGTAGATTACCCGGTGCACATTCACTTTACCAATCTCGAAAAGCGAGCTAATTGAGAACAGTGATAGGGATTTTAAATATACAAAAAAATGCATTGCAAAGTAGCCAAGGGGAAACGGGGTCGTATCCTGTGTTCGAGATTAAGGTAGGCGTTATTGCTTCCAACAACCCTTGTGCGCATTATATACGTAAGCCTTTCCCCAGGGTTACGCCAAAACCACAAATGTTAATAACTTCTTGAAAACCGCTTTCTAGACCGGTCTAAGCATTTTTGCAGTGTATTTCACCAGTTAATAAGCCAAAAGCTCCCTGATTTTTTCGGAAAAACGACCTTTTGGCAAAAATTGCGCTTCCAGGTTTCTGGCAAAGGGTACCGGTGTATCCATACTTGCTACCCGCATCACGGGGCCATCGAGGTGCTCGAAAAGATGCTCCGAAATCCAGGCCGACAGCTCACCGCCAATGCCGCCCAACAAGGTATCTTCGTGCAGGATCAATACTTTATTAGTTCGTTTCACACTTTCGGATATAGCTTCGTAATCCAGGGGTAATAACGACCGCAAATCCAGAATATCAGCATCAATACCTTCTGCTTCGCAAAGATCCATCGCCCAGTGAACGCCCATGCCGTAGGTAAGGATACTTACCGCCTCGCCGGAACGCACTAAATTAGCTTTGCCGATGGGCGTGGTGTAGTACCCTTCCGGTACGGGGCCGGTCAGGGACCGGTACAGAGCCTTATGCTCGAAATACATGACCGGGTTCGGGTCGGCCAGGGCGGCCAGTAGCAGCCCCTTCGCATCGCGGGGATTCGAGGGGTAGACGACCTTCAGGCCGGGCGTATGAAAAAACCAGGCTTCGTTACTTTGAGAGTGGTACGGTCCGGCACCTACCCCACCGCCAGTTGGCATGCGCACCACTACATCGGCCGGGGCACCCCAGCGGTAGTGCAATTTCGCCAGGTTATTAATAATCTGATTAAATCCGCAGGTCACAAAATCGGCGAATTGCATTTCCACCATGGACTTCCAGCCTTTCAGGCTCAGACCGAGGCCCGCCCCGATAATGGCGCTTTCGCACAGGGGGGTATTCCGCACCCTGCCGGGTCCGTATTTTTCGAGGAAGCCATCGGTGATCTTAAATACACCACCGTATTCCGCAATATCCTGGCCCATGAGCACCAGGCGGTCGTGTTGCTGCATGCCCTCGTCCAACCCCTCAGAAATGGCATCGACGAAGCGGATGTCTTTGCTTTTGCCGGAAGGCTCAATGTCTTCTTCCTCGTATGGCGCGTATACATCGCGGACTTCCTGCCCGTAGTCGGCTTCGGGCTCCGGAGCGGCGTTGGCCTTTTTCAGACCGGCGTCGATCTCTTTCTTGATCTTTTTGGTCAGCTTTTCGGTCAGCTTCTCATCAATGATGCCTTTTTCCAGCAACCAGGCCTCGTAATTGGCGATTGGATCGCGCTGCGCCCAGGCATCCATCAGCTCATTGGGTACGTATTTGGTTCCCGAAGCCTCTTCGTGTCCGCGCATACGGAAGGTACGGCATTCGAGCAGTACCGGTTCGGGATTCTTGCGAAGCTCATCAGCCAAAGCGCGCACCGTGCGGTACACTTCTAGGATATTGTTGCCGTCGATAGTCAGGGCCCTCATGCCGTAGCCTTTACCCCGGTCGGCCAGGTTTTCGCAGCGGTATTGCTCATTGACGGGGGTCGACAGGCCGTAGCCATTGTTTTCGATGACAAAAATGACGGGTAGCTGCCAAACGGCCGCGACGTTGAGCGCTTCGTGGAATTCCCCTTCGCTGGTGGCTCCATCCCCCGTGAAGGCCAGAGCTACTTCCGGCTTTTGTTCCAACTTATTGGCCAGTGCAACGCCATCGGCCAGCGATAATTGGGGTCCCAGGTGGGAAATCATACCCACAATGCCGTAGTCGAGGGTACCGAAGTGAAAAGACCGGTCTCGTCCTTTGGTAAACCCCAGGGGTTTGCCCTGCCACTGGGCGAAGAGTCGCTCAAGGGGTACCTCACGGGTAGTGAATACGCCCAGGTTACGGTGCATGGTGAAGAGCAGCTCGGAAGGGTTCAGGGCAGCCGTACAGCCCACCGAGATGGCTTCCTGACCGATGCCAGAAAACCACTTACTGATCACCCCCTGGCGCAGCAGCTTCAACATCTTTTCTTCGATCAGGCGAGGCCGCAGGATTTGTTCGTAGAGTCCACGCAGGGTATCGGTCGACAGGTCGCCGGCCTCGTAGGTCATGGCATTGGTTAAGGGCTTGATATGTGGCATTTTTTACGGGTCAAAATACTAAGCTGACTGAGAGTTTCCAGCCTTTCGGCAAAAATAATAGTACGGTCCGGCTTTGACCCACGGAACCTAGGGATGGTATCTTTGTTACCCCAATAGACCAAACCAACATTGAACACTTATGTATCGATTCACAAACTATTTGCTATTTGCTGCTTTCCTGCTCGTATTTGGATGCGGCGGAAACAATCAGGATCAGGCCGATGATATGTCGGATTTTGCCGGTGACACCTCCTTTCAGGAGCAACACGACGAACCCCGGGACATGGCTTTCGAGGGCAGTGGCGAGATCATCTCCATCCCGGTAGCCAATGCCGATGCCGGTCGTGCCTACGCCATTATGTCGGAAGCAGAGACAGATAAATACCTCTTCGTGATCCACGAGTGGTGGGGCCTTAATGATTACATCAAGCAGGAAACCGAACGACTGGCCGGTGAATTGGGCGACGTACACGTAGTTGCGCTCGACCTTTATGACGGGAAGGTAGCTACCACCCAGGAACAAGCAGGCGAATTTATGCAGGCAGTTAGCGAAGACCGCGCCCGCGCCATTATCCAGGGAGCCATTGCCATGGCCGGTGAAGAGGCTGAGATCGGCACCATTGGGTGGTGTTTCGGCGGCGGATGGTCTTTGAAGGCTTCCATAATGGCCGGTGATCAGGGCAAAGCCTGCGTCATGTATTACGGTATGCCCGTAACGGAGGCCAACCAATTGGCCCCAATCGAAGCGCCCGTACTCGCTATTTTTGCCGAACAAGACGGCTGGATCACGCCCGAAGTCAAAAATAATTTCGAGAAACTGGCCGATGCCACCAATACTGAGCTGACCACCGCATCCTTCGATGCCAACCACGCCTTTGCTAACCCTACCCAGGAAAGCTACGTGGAGGAAGCCGCTCAGGAAGCCAATGCCATGGCCTTAAATTTCCTGAAGGAGCATTTGGTGGAGTAGTATTGGGTATTTAGTATTAGGTATAAAGTAGAGGGTAGTAGGTATACCTTCCGGAAAGGCGTGCTCACCAGGGTGTGAGGACGCCTTTCTATTTCTTTGTCGGTATAATCGATGGGACAATGATCAAAACCTACTGCACGCAGTGCCCGCCATGGATCGCAGTGGTTCGCGGCGAAACCATTGGTGCCGTAAGCTTTGACCTAAAACCACTCCCTTCAGTCCCCGTGCTCTTCAGCCCCCGTGCTCTTCAGTCCCCGTGCCCTTCAGTCCCCGTGCTCTTCGGTCCCCGTGCCCTTCAGTCCCCGTGCCCTTCAGTCCCCGTGCTCTTCGGTCCCCGTGCTCTTCAGTCCCCTTCATCACGGCCCGACATCTACCGCCC